>JALZDI010000482.1 GCA_030862655.1 Actinomycetota bacterium
AGCGGTACGAGGCGCACCACAAGGTGGCGATCTCCGACTCCGCACTGGTGGCCGCGGCGACGCTGTCCAACCGCTACATCACCGGCCGGAGGCTGCCCGACAAGGCGATCGACCTGGTCGACGAGGCGTCCAGCCGGCTGCGGATGGAGATCGACTCCAGCCCGGTCGAGATCGACGAGCTGCGGCGCGCGGTCGACCGGCTGAAGATGGAGGAGTTCCACCTCTCGTCCGAGGAGGACGCCTCCAGCCGTGACCGCCTGGAGCGGCTGCGCGGCGAGCTGGCCGACAAGGAGGAGGAGCTGCGCGCGCTGGAGGTCCGCTGGGATCAGGAGAAGCAGGGCCTGAACCGGGTCGGCGAGATCAAGCAGCGCCTCGACGAGATGCGGGGCCAGGCCGACCGTGCGCAGCGCGACGGCGACCTCGGCAAGGCGAGCGAGCTGCTGTACGGGCGCATCCCGGCTCTGGAGAAGGAGCTCGCCCAGGCCCAGGAGGCCGAGGCCGACACCGACCTCGAGCCGATGGTGCGCGAGGAGGTCGGCGCCGACGAGGTCGCCGAGGTCGTCGGGTCCTGGACCGGCATCCCCACCGGCCGGCTGCTGGAGGGCGAGACCGGAAAGCTGCTGCGGATGGAGGACGAGCTGGGGCACCGGCTGATCGGCCAGCAGCCCGCGGTGACCGCGGTGTCCGACGCCGTGCGCCGGGCACGCGCCGGCATCGCCGACCCCGACCGACCCACCGGTTCGTTCCTGTTCCTCGGCCCGACCGGCGTCGGCAAGACCGAGCTGGCCAAGGCGCTGGCGGAGTTCCTGTTCGACGACGAGCGCGCGATCGTGCGCGTCGACATGAGCGAGTACGGCGAGAAGCACTCCGTCGCCCGTCTCGTCGGGGCCCCGCCCGGCTACGTCGGCTACGAGGAGGGCGGCCAGCTCACCGAGGCGGTGCGCCGTCGGCCGTACTCCGTCGTACTCCTCGACGAGGTGGAGAAGGCCCACCCCGAGGTCTTCGACACGCTGCTGCAGGTGCTCGACGACGGGCGGCTGACCGACGGCCAGGGCCGCACGGTCGACTTCCGCAACACGATCCTGATCATGACCTCCAACCTGGGCTCGCAGTTCCTGGCCGACCCGACCCTGGAGCCGGAGCACAAGCGCGACCAGGTGATGGCGGTGGTGCGCAGCCACTTCAAGCCCGAGTTCCTCAACCGGCTCGACGAGGTCGTGCAGTTCGACGCGCTCACCACCGAGGACCTCACCCGGATCGTCGACATCCAGGTCGCGCACCTGGCCCGTCGGCTGGCGGAACGGCGGATCGACCTCGACGTGACGGCGGCCGCCCGGGAGTGGCTGGCGCTGACCGGGTTCGACCCGGTGTACGGCGCGCGGCCGCTGCGGCGCCTGGTGCAGACCGCCATCGGCGACCAGCTCGCCCGGGCGCTGCTGTCCGGTGCGGTCACCGACGGCTCCATGGTGCGGGTGGACGTCGACGCCGATCGCGACGCGCTGACCGTCGTCGCGACGTGATGAGATGGATGCCGTGACTGCCACGCCCTCCCGACCGCGAGACGTCGTCCTCGCCGCGGTGCTGACCGTCGTGGGCTCGGCCCTCGCGCTGGCGGGGATCTTCGGAGCCCAGGGCGAGCTCCGCGGGTCCGCGCTGCGGCGCGAGATCGAGGCCCTGCTGGCCGACGAGCGCCTCTCCGCGGTCGACATCTCCGTGGACGCGGTGCTCAACGCGGTCGAGGTCGGTCTGATGGTGGGGGCCGCGGCCAGCGTGACCGCGATCGTGCTCGCGGTCTACGCCGCCCGCGGGCACAACCCCTCGCGCATCGCACTGAGCGTGCTCGGCGGCTGCGCGGCGGTGTTCGTGCTGCTGTCGGGGCTGCCCGGCATCGCGATCGCGCTGTTCGTCGCCTACACGGTCTCGCTGCTGTGGCGGGCGCCGGTGCGGGCGTGGTTCGCGGCGGCCGCGTCCTCCGAGCCGTCGGGGTCGTCGGGCTCGTCTGACTCTCCGGGCTCGTCCCCCGCGCCGGGCGGCGACCCGGCCGCCGGCGGCACGGGTGC
>JALZDI010000145.1 GCA_030862655.1 Actinomycetota bacterium
CGCCACGCGAGGGGGCGGTGCTCGCGCTCGTGGCGGCCGGCCGGACCAACCGGCAGATCGGGGCGGAGCTGTTCATCAGCGAGAAGACCGTGAGCGTCCACCTGTCGCGGGTGATGGCCAAGCTCGGCGCCTCCAGCCGCACCGAGGCGGTGAGCACGGCGTACACCCGCGGGCTGCTGACGCCGACCGTGCCCGCGCCCTAGACCACCGTGGGCACCCGGCCGCCCGCCTGCCGGATCGCCGTGCGAGGGTCGACCCGGGCCAGCAGGAGCAGGCCGACCACGAAGAACACCACCAGCGTCACGATCGCCGGCCGGTAGGAGTCGGTCAGCTGGTGCACCAACCCGAACACCAGCGTGCCCAGCCACGACGTCCCCCGCTCGCACGCCTGGTACAGGCTGAAGTACTCCGCCTCCCGCCCCCGGGGGATCAGCAGGCTGAACAGCGACCGCGACAGCGCCTGGGTGCCCCCGAGCACCAGGCCGATGGCGGCCGCGAGCAGCAGGAACGGCACCAGCTCCCCGGCGGGCAGGAAGAACCCGACGCAGACCACGCCCATCCACACCACCAGTCCGGCCATGATCGTGCGCCGGCTGCCCAGGGTGCGGGCGACCCGGCCGAAGGCCAGCGCACCGAAGAAGGCCACGAACTGCACCAGCAGGATGGTCGCGATGAGCACCGAGGTCTCGAAGCCCAGCTCCTTCTCGCCGTACACCGAGGCCGAGGCGATCACGGTCTGGATGCCGTCGTTGTAGAACAGGTAGGCCAGCAGGAACGTCAGCGTCATCGGGTAGCGGCGGGCGTCGCGCAGGGTTGCCGCCAGCTGCCCGAAGCTCTGCTGCAGCAGCCCGCCGCGCACGGCCTCGGGCCGCGAGACCGGCTGGTTGCGCAACCGCAGGTACGGCACCCAGGTGAACCCGGCCCACCACAGCGCGGCGCTGAGCAGGCTCAGCCGCACGGCGAGGGCGGTGTCCACGCCGAGCGACCCGGCGAACGTGACCAGGCCGAGGTTGGCCGCCAGCAGCAGCCCGCCGCCGAGGTAGCCCAGTGCCCAGCCGCGCGAGGACACGGTGTCCCGCTCGTCCGCAGTGGCGACCTGGCACAGGATCGCGTCGTAGACCACCAGCGAGGAGGCCAGCGCCAGGTTGCCGACGAAGAGCAGCGCGGCGCCGAGCTGCCAGTTGCCGCCCTGCACGAAGAACATGGCGGCCGTGCAGGCGCTGCCCAGCCACGCGAACCCCGCCAGCATCTCCTTCTTGCGCGGGGTGCGGTCGGCGACCGCGCCGACGACCGGCAGCAGCAGCGCCGAGAACACCGTGGCCAGCGTGACGACGTAGAACACCAGCGACCCGGGGGAGACCGGCAGGCCCAGCACGACCAGGTCGGTGGCACACGGGTCGTCGAGGGTAGCCGGCGCGCCGCACGCGGCGGTCTCGGCCACGCTGACCAGGTACGGCGCGAACAGCACGGTGGCGACCGTGGTGACGTAGGCAGAGTTGGCCCAGTCGTAGAAGTACCAGGCCCGCTGCTGGCCGAGGCGTGCGGCGGGGTCGGCGACGGCGCCGGTGGCGTCCAGCCGCTCACTCACGGGGTCGCCTCCCACTGGCCGCGCTCCAGCAGCACGTCGCGCAGCACGTCGATCCGGTCGGTCATGATGCCGTCGACATCGCGGTCCAGCAGCACGCGCATCTCGTCGGGGTCGTCGATGGTCCACACGTGCACGTGCTTGCCCAGCGCATGCGCGCGCCGCACGAACCCGGGGGTGACGACTTCGAGGCGACCGACCCGCCGGGGGACCTGCAGGCAGGGCACCGGGGCCGACAGCAGCCGACGGCGCAGCACGGCCAGCGGCACGGCCCGCAGCGTCGCAACGCCGATCGGCCCGTAGGCGGTGGCCACCCGCGGCCCGAGCAGCCGCCGCACCTTGCGGATCCGGCGCTCGCTGAACGAGGCGAAGCACACCCGCTCCTCCGCGCCCATGCGGCGCACGTCGCTCACCACCGGGTCGATGGCCCCGCGCACCTTGACGTCGATGTTGATGCGGGCCTGCGGCCATGTGCCCAGAAGGTCGTCGAGCAGCGGGATGGTCTCCCGGCCGCCGACCAGGCAGCGTCGCAGCTCGTCGTACGTGAGGTCGGCGATCTGCCCCTGGACCCCGGTGGTGCGGTGCAGCGACGGGTCGTGGAAGGCGACCACCGCGCCGTCCGCGGTCACGTGCACGTCGGTCTCGAGGTAGCGGTAGCCGAGGTCGACGGCGGCCTGGAAGGCGGCCATGGTGTTCTCCAGGCCCAGGTTGTCCTCGAGGGCGGTGCCTCCGCGGTGCGCGAACGCCAGTGGCCCCGGGTGGTCCAGGAACGGGTAGTCGCCGGCGACCGGGGGAGTGCGCATGGCGGCAGTATGCCGGGAGGGTAGATTTCGGGTCATGGCGCAGATGACGTGTCCGCAGTGTCAGGGTGAGATGACGCAGCACCGGCGCGGCGGCGTCGAGGTCGCCCAGTGCGCCCGGTGCCGGGGCCTGTTCCTCGACCGCAGCGAGCTGGCGGCGCTGATCGAGCACGAGAACGAGTGGCACCTGTCCAGCGGCCCGCACACCGAGCCGCTGCCGCGGATCACCGCCGACATGAGCGCGCCGCCGGCGCGCACCTCGCGGCCGCGCAGCCAGTCGTTCATCGACGAGCTGTTCGGCTGACGTCGCCGCCGTACGCCCCGGGTGGGCCGTTCAGGTGCGGTGCTCGGGGTTCTCGTAGTCGAACCGCTGCCCGCAGTCCCACTCCGGCCGCAGGTTGCCGTACGGCGGGATGCCGCCGGCCTGCCGCAGCATCGCCGCGGTGTGCATCAGGTTCCACGTCATGAACGTGGTGTTGCGGTTGGTGAAGTCGTTGTCGGGCCCGCCGCTGCCCTCGTCGAGGTACGACGGGCCCGGACCGGCCTCCCCGATCCAGCCCGCGTCGGCCTGCGGCGGGATCGTGTAGCCGATGTGCTGCAGGCTGTAGAGGATGTTCATCGCACAGTGCTTGATGCCGTCCTCGTTGCCGGTGACCAGCGCGCCGCCGACCCGGCCGTAGTACGCCGACTGCCCGTGCTCGTTGAGCTCGGCGGAGTTGGCGTACAGGCGCTCGATCATCTGCTTGGTGACACTGGAGTTGTCACCGAGCCAGATCGGCCCGCAGATCACCAGGATGTGGCTGGCCATCACCCGCTGGTGGATCTGCGGCCACTCGTCGCTGGCCCATCCGTGCTCGGTCATGTCGGGGTACACGCCGGTGGCGATGTCGTGGTCGACGGCGCGCAGCACCTCGACCTCGACGCCGCGCTTGCGCATGACGTTGGCGCTGCGGTCGACCAGTCCCTGGGTGTGGCTGCGTTCGGGGGAGCGCTTGAGCGTGCAGTTGACATACATCGCCCGCAGCCCGCTGAAGTCGTACGTGTTGTCGGTCATGACGACCAGCCTGCTCCCAGCGTGTGCAGCCTGGCTAGACGTCGGCGCTGATGGCGACGTCCTCGCGAGGCTCGCTGGCGCCTGCTCCTCAGACGTCGCGGAACATCTGGATGTCGGCGCCCAGCGCGTTCAGCCGCTCGGCGAGGTCCTCGTAGCCGCGGTTGATGACGTAGACGTTGCGCAGCACCGACGTACCCCGTGCGGCCAGCATCGCCAGCAGCATCACCACCGCAGGGCGCAGCGCCGGCGGGCACATCATCTCCGCGCCCCGCCATCGGGTCGGCCCCTCGACCATGACGCGGTGCGGGTCGAGCAGCTTCACCGACGCGCCCACCTTGTTCAGCTCGGTGAGGTAGATCGCGCGGTTGTCGTAGACCCAGTCGTGGATCAGCGTCTGCCCCTGCGCGGTCGCGGCGATCACGGCGAAGAACGGCAGGTTGTCGATGTTGAGACCCGGGAACGGCATCGGGTGCACCTTGTCGAACGGTGCGTGCAGCGTGGACGGCTTTGTCGTCAGGTCGACCAGACGGGTGTGGCCGTTGTCGGCGACGTACTCGTCGGTGCGCTCGTAGACGAAGCCCATCTCCTCCAGCAGAGCGAGCTCGATCTCGAGGAACTCGATCGGGGCCCGGCGGATGGTGATCTCGGACCCGGTGACGATGGCTGCGGCCAGCAGGCTCATCGCCTCGATCGGGTCCTCGGAGGGGGCGTAGTCGACGTCGAGGTCGATCTCGGTGACGCCGTGCACCCGCAGGGTGGTGGTGCCGATGCCCTCGATCTTGACGCCGAGCCGCTCCAGGAAGAAGCACAGGTCCTGGACCATGTAGTTGGAGCTGGCGTTGCGGATCATCGTGATGCCGTCGTAGCGGGCGGCGGCCAGCAGGGCGTTCTCGGTCACGGTGTCGCCGCGCTCGGTCAGCACGATCGGCCGGCCCGGCGTGACGTGGCCGTTGACGTAGGCGTGGTAGCTGCCCTCGGTGGCCTTGACCTCCAGGCCGAACGGGCGCAGTGCGGACATGTGCGGTTCGACCGTGCGGGTGCCGAGGTCGCAGCCGCCGGCGTAGGGCAGCTGGAACTTCGTCTCCCGGTGCATCAGCGGGCCGAGGAACATGATCACCGAGCGGGTACGGCGGGCCGCCTCGGCGTCCATCCGCGCCAGGTCGAGCTCTGCGGGGGGTACGAGCTCGAGGTCGTTGTCGGCGTTGAGCCAGCGGTAGCGCACCCCGATGCTCTCCAGCACCTCCAGGATGCGGTTGACCTCCTCGATCCGCGCGACCTTGCGCAGCGTGGTGCGGCCCTTGTTGAGCAGCGACGCGCACAGCAGCGCGACGCCGGCGTTCTTGCTGGACTTGACCGCGATGTCGCCGGAGAGCCGGGTGCCGCCGACCACCCGCAGGTGGACCGGTCCGCTGCCGCCGAGTGAGACGAGCTCGCTGTCGAGCGCCTCGCCGATGCGGGCCAGCATCTCCAGGCTGAGGTTCTGGTGGCCGCGCTCGATCCGGTTGACCGCGCTCTGGCTGGTCCTGAGCACGTCGGCCAGCTGCGCCTGGGTCCAGCCACGGTGCTTGCGGGCGTCGCGGATCAGGTTGCCGATCCGGGAACGGTAGTCGTTGCTCATGGGGCCCGAGATTATCTCAGATATGAGATATTGCAAGTCGCCACGCCGTGCGAAGGAGAGTTCACCCGGTCACACCGGGCCGCTGGGCGCCCGTGACCGCCGCGACCCTACCCGATCCTCGTCGGACCCTCCAGGCGACGCGCTTCGGGTACGCCGGGCCGAGGAGGCGGCGATCGCGACGCCGGCCAGCGTGAGCGCCGCGCCGGCCACCGTGAGCGGGCCCACGGCGAGGTCGGTGAACCGCAGGTCGAGCAGCAGTGCGGTGATGACCTGGCCCGCGATGGCGGCCAGGCCGAACACGAGGACGCCGAGCAGCCGGACGAGCACCGCGGCCGCGCTGATGAAGACCACGCCCAGGGCCCCACCGACGTACAGCCACCATGCTGTCGGCGTCGCCGGCGGAGCCGTCACCTCGCCACCGGCGACCAGGGTGAACGCGGCGAACGCCGTCAGCAGCGTCGTACCGACGAAGAAGTTGAGCCACGCGGCGGCGAACGGGCCACCCACCACGGACACCCGCCCGTTGAAGGCCTGCTGCCACGCCGCGCCCGCGCCGGCGAGCAGCGGCAGGGCGGTGAGCAGCAA
>JALZDI010000483.1 GCA_030862655.1 Actinomycetota bacterium
ACCCTGCCCCGACCCGGTGAGGCGAAGGGCGATGGCGGCGTTCGGGCCCGAGGTCCTGTGGGAGTTCTACGGCTCCACCGAGGGCCAGTTCACCGCCTGCCGCTCCGACGAATGGGAGCACCGGCCGGGCACGGTCGGGCGGGCGCGACCGGGCCGGCGGCTGTTCGTCGATGACGGGGTGGTCTGGTGCGCGGTTCCCGAGCACGCCCGGTTCACCTACTGGCGCGCGCCGGGCAAGACCGCGGCGGCCTGGCGGGACACCGCGCACGGTCCGGCGTTCACCGTCGGCGACCTGGGCCGGCTCGACGACGACGGCTATCTCTACCTCGACGGCCGGCGCGAGGACCTGATCATCAGCGGCGGCGTGAACGTGTACCCGCTGGAGGTGGAGCAGACGCTGCGCGAGCACCCCGACGTCGAGGAGATCGCGGTGTTCGGCCTGCCCGACGAGCAGTGGGGGCAGCGGGTCTGCGCGGCGGTCGTGGGCACCGCAGACGCCGACGCGCTGGACGGCTATGCGCGGGAGCGGCTGGCTCCGCCCAAGCGGCCCAAGCAGTACTTCCGGCTGGCCGAGCTACCGCACACCCCGACGGGGAAGGTACGTCGGCTGGACCTGCCCGGCCTCGTCGCCGCAACCGATGCCGGTCAGGCGTGGGCGAAGGTGCGCCGGTAGGCCTGCGGCGTGGTCCCGCGGGCCTGCGCGAAGTGGTGGCGCAGCGTGGCCGCGTTGCCGAAGCCGGTGCGGCTGGCGACCACGTCGATGGGCGCGTCGGACTCCTCCAGCAGCTGCTCGGCGAGCAGCAGCCGTTGGGCGGTGACCCACTGGTGCGGCGTGGTCCCGGTCTCGGCGCGGAAGCGGCGCGCGAACGTGCGCGGCGACATCGCCGCGCGGCGCGCCAGTGCGGCCACGCTCATCTCCTCGTCGAGGTGCTCCTGCATCCAGGTCAGCACCGGCTGCAGGGTGTCGCCGGAGGGGGCGGCCACCGGTGTCTGCACGAACTGGGCCTGGCCTCCGTCGCGCTGCGGTGGCACCACCATGCGCCGAGCCACGTTGTTGGCGGCCTTCGCGCCGAACTCCTTGCGGATGAGGTGCAGGCACGCGTCGAGGCCGGCCGCGGACCCCGCGCTGGTGATGATCGGGTCCTCGTCGACGTACAGCACCCCGCAGTTGACCCGCGCCTTGGGAAACCGGGCCTCGAGCTCGTCGACGTAGAGCCAGTGCGTGGTGCACTCGCGACCGTCGAGCAGCCCGGCCTCGCCGAGCATGAAGGCGCCCGAGCACACCGACAGGATCCGCGCGCCACGGTCGTAGGCGGCCCGCAGCGCGTCGATCAGGGCCGGGGACACGGGCTCGTTGCGCGGCATCGCCGGCACCGTCACCAGGTCGGCCTCGGCGACCCGGTCCAGCCCGGCGTCGACGTCCAGCCCGAACCCCATGCTGGTCTGGACACGCCCCGGGCGCTCGGCGCACACCGCGAACTCGAAGGAGGGGCCGCCGGTGTCGGAGCGGTCGACGCCCCAGGCCTCGCACAGCACCCCGAGCTCGAACGGCGCGACACCCGGCGACACCACGACCGCGACGTTGTGGAGGGTCATGGCACCAGCATCGCATAACCTTGGCAGTTTTTCGAGGAAGGGTGGCATAACTGCCACTCGTGGCATGATCTCGTGCGAGCAAGAATTACTGCCATGAACACGATCCTCGCTCTGCTGGTTCTCACCGTCTTCATCGCCATGGTCGCCGCACTCGTGTGGGACCTGTTCCGGACCATCGACCGCGACGGTCTCGGGCACCGCCCGCCGCCGCCGTCCCACTACTCCGACCTCGACCTGTTCCCGCGTCACTGACCGGGCGCGCGCAGGCGAGAGGGCCCCGCCCGGACAGATCCGGACGGGGCCCTCTCGCGCGCCTGCGGCGTGTCTACTGACCGCCGCCGGTGAGCTTCTCGCGCAGCGCCTGCAGCGCCTCGTCGGAGGCGAGCGAGCCGCCCTCCTCCTCCTCGGGCTGCGCCGGCTGCTCCGAGGAGTACGACGACGCCTGGCCGGCGT
>JALZDI010000484.1 GCA_030862655.1 Actinomycetota bacterium
CGCCCTCCCCTGGCCGACGTCCGAGACCGAGGACGGGGAGGCCCGCGGCCACCGGCCGGGGCGCAAGGCAGGCGCGATCGTGGTGCTCGTCGACGGGAGGCTCACGCTCTACGTCGAGCGCGGCGGCCGCACGCTGCTCACCTTCAGCGCCGACGAGCAGGTCCTGCAGCCGGCCGTCGACGCGCTGGCGCTCGCGGTCCGCGAGGGCGCGCTCGGCCGGCTGACCGTCGAGCGCGCCGACGGCGAGCACATCCTCGGGTCGGTGCTCGGGCGCACGCTGCAGGCGGCCGGCTTCCACGCCACCCCGCGCGGCCTGCGGCTGCGGGGCTGAGGCCGGTGCCCGAGGGCGACACCGTCTGGCGCACCGCCCGCCGGCTGCACCGGGCCCTGGCCGGACGAACGCTGACCGGCACCGACCTACGGGTGCCGCAGCACGCCACCGTCGACCTGAGCGGCGAGGTCGTGCACGAGGTGGTGGCCCGCGGCAAGCACCTGCTGCACCGCATCGGCGACGACACCACGGTGCACACGCACCTGAAGATGGAGGGTGCCTGGCACATCTACCGGCCCGACAGCCGGTGGCGCCGGCCGGGGTTCGCGGCCCGGGTCGTGCTGCGCACCGAGCCCTGGGTCGCGGTGGGCTTCGACCTCGGCGCCGTGGACGTCGTGCGCCGGGCCGACGAGAAGGGGCTGGTCGGTCACCTCGGCCCCGACCTGCTCGGCGCCGACTGGGACATCGACGAGGCGGTCCGGCGGCTGCGGGCGGACCCGGACCGCGCGATCGGCGACGCGCTGCTCGACCAGCGCAACCTGGCGGGGCTCGGCAACCTGTACAGGTCCGAGGTGTGCTTCCTCAGCGGCGTGCATCCGCAACGGGCGGTGGGCGACGTCGGCGACCTGCCGGCGATGGTCGCCCGCGCGCACGCGCTGCTGGTGGCCAACCGCGACCGGGCGGAGCAGGCCACGACCGGCGACACGCGCCACGGCCGCCGTACCTGGGTCTACCGGCGCGCCGGCGAGCCGTGCCGCCGCTGCGGCACCCCGGTCCGCGCTGCCGAGCAGGGCGAGGCCGGCCGGGAGCGGCGGACGTTCTGGTGCCCCCGCTGCCAGCCCACGTCGTGAGTCGCTCCGGCCTGCGCTACGTCGGAGCATCACCGGCGGTCACGCGGGCACCTCGGACAATTCGGTCTCACACGACGACTGCGCGACCTACCCTGAGCACATGGCTCTCCGCTCGCCCGCGGCGTTCGGGCCCGCCGACGCCGGCCTGTTCGACGGGGCGCCCACCGGCTTCGTCGTCTTCTTCGCCCTGGTCGGCACGCTGGTCGCAGCCGGCATGGTGCTCGTCGTCGTGTCGATGGTCCGCAACGCCCGGCGGCTGCGGCAGGCCGGGATCGACCCGCTGACGGCACAGGCCGACCTGACGGTCCGGCTGCAGCGCTCCGCGCTGCTGGCCGGGGAGCAGAGCCTGGAGGACCGGCTGAGCGACCTGGACCGGCTGCACGAGCAGGGCCGGATCAGCCACGCGGAGCACGTGCAGGCCCGGGCCGCGCTGCTGGGCGGCGCACGCTAGACACAGCGATCCGCACAGCGAGCCTCGCGGAGCACGAGCACGCGCGGCGAGGCGACCCGCCTCAGGCAGCGGCCGCGTCGAAGACCGCGGCGTCGACCGGAGTGAGCTGCCCGACGGAGGCCTCGGCGACGCGCAGCTCGCGGCTGACCAGCTCGAGCACCGAGGACAGCGGCAGGTCGAGGGCCGCGCAGACCGCGGCCAGGCACTCGCTGGACGCCTCCTTCACGCCGCGCTCGATCTCGGAGATGTAGCCGAGGCTGACGGTCGCCTCCTTGGACACGTCGCGCAGCGTGCGTCCCTGACGGACCCGCTCCTCGCGCAGGACCTCACCGAGCACCTGACGAACCAGCACCATGGGTCGCTCCTCTCGATGGGTCGGCCGCGCCGGACACCGCGTGACCTCAGACTACCGGGCCGGCGTGATGTGAATGTGAACACTCACCTATCGGCCGGCGCGGCACCGACCTCAAG
>JALZDI010000485.1 GCA_030862655.1 Actinomycetota bacterium
CGAGACGAACCGCAGCAGGTCGTCGGCCCGCGAACGGCACTCGGCGCGCGACAGCCCGAAGTAGCGGCCGTAGACGGTGAGGTTCTCCCGCACCGAGATCTCCATGTCGAGCTGGTCCTCCTGCGGGCACACGCCCAGCCGGGCGCGCACCTGCGGGCCGTCCCTGGCCGGGTCGCGGCCGAGGATGCGCAGCTCGCCCTCGGTGATCGGCGAGACCGTGGCGATCATCCGCATCGTGGAGGACTTGCCGGCGCCGTTGGGGCCGAGGAACCCGAACGCCTCGCCGCGACGGACCTCGACGTCGATGCCGCGCACCGCCTCGAAGTCGCCGTACCGCTTGACCAGCCCGCGCGCGCTGATCAGCGCGCCGCCGGGCGTCGGGTCAGCACCGGATGACACGTTGCGTGACTCTATCCCGGGCCGCCGACAGCGCCACAACTCGTTTTCGCCGGGTTCATGACCCTGCCCAATGCGACGGACATTCCGCCTCGCCGGAGGGGGTTGTCGGTGCCGTCGGGTTGAATGGAGGTCATGGCCGACGCCGACTCGGTGCTGGAGCGCTTCTCCCCCGCGACGCGCGCGTGGTTCAGCGCGGCGTTCGCGGCGCCGACCCCCGCCCAGACCGGGGCGTGGGACGCGATCGCGGCCGGCCGCAACGCTCTCGTGGTCGCCCCGACCGGCTCGGGCAAGACGCTCTCGGCGTTCCTGTGGGCGCTGGACCGGCTCGCCGCCGCGCCGGCCGACGAGCCCCGCGAGCCGCAGCGACGCTGCCGCGTTCTCTACGTCTCCCCGCTCAAGGCACTCGCGGTCGACGTCGAGCGCAACCTGCGCGCGCCGCTGGCCGGCATCCGCGCCACCGCCCAGCGCCTCGGCGCGCACCAGCCCGACATCACCGTCGGCGTCCGCTCCGGCGACACCCCGGCCACCGAGCGCCGCCGGTTCGGCAAGACGCCGCCCGACATCCTGATCACCACACCCGAGTCGCTGTTCCTGATCCTGACCTCCCAGGCCCGCGAGTCGCTGCGCGGCGTCGACACCGTGATCGTCGACGAGGTGCACGCGGTGGCCGGCACCAAGCGCGGCGCCCACCTCGCGCTCAGCCTCGAGCGCCTGGACGCGCTGCTCGACTCCCCCGCGCAGCGCATCGGCCTGTCGGCGACGGTCCGTCCGGTCGACGAGGTCGCCCGGTTCCTCGGCGGGCCGCACCCCGTCGAGGTCGTCGCGCCCGCGCACGGCAAGGAGGTCGACCTGCGGGTCGTCGTACCCGTCGAGGACATGACCGAGCTGGGCACCGTCGCCGGGGCCGGCGACCCCGACGACGACCTGGAGGGCCCCGCCGCCGGCAGCGACCGGCACGGCTCGATCTGGCCGCACGTCGAGGAGCGCATCGTCGACCTGATCGAGCAGCACCGGTCCACGATCGTGTTCGCCAACTCCCGCCGACTCGCCGAGCGGCTCACCTCACGGCTCAACGAGATCGCCGCCGAGCGCGCCGGGCTCGACCTCGACGACGAGACGGTGCCGGCGCAGGTGATGGCGCAGAGCGGCAAGTCCCGGCCACCACACAGTGCTGACGACACCTTCTCCCTGATCGCCCGCGCCCACCACGGCTCGGTCAGCAAGGAGCAGCGGGCGCTGATCGAGGACGACCTCAAGCGCGGCCGCCTGCCCTGCGTGGTCGCCACCTCCAGCCTCGAGCTCGGCATCGACATGGGCGCGGTCGACCTCGTCGTACAGGTGGAGGCGCCGCCCTCGGTCGCCAACGGCCTGCAACGCGTCGGCCGCGCCGGACACCAGGTGGGCGAGGTGTCACGCGGGGTGCTGTTCCCCAAGCACCGCGCCGACCTGGTGCAGACCGCGGTGACCGTCGAGCGGATGCGCGACGGCGCCATCGAGGCGCTGGCGATGCCGCGCAACCCGCTCGACGTGCTCGCCCAGCAGGTGGTCGCCGCGGTCTCGGTGGAGCCGCTCCACGTCGACGAGCTGTTCGCCGTCGTACGCCGGGCCGCGCCGTTCGCCACCCTGCCCCGGTCGGCGTACGAC
>JALZDI010000146.1 GCA_030862655.1 Actinomycetota bacterium
CCGCCGATGCGCCGCCAGCGGGCGACGATCGGCGTCGGCTCGATCGTGAACCAGTTGGACCGCAGCCCGTAGATCCAGCGGAAGTCGTCGCCGGTGATGGTGACGTCGTTGCGGCTGCCCTCGAGCCGCATCCGGAGCACCCGGCCGTTCCAGTGGCCGTTGCCGTCACGCCTGGTCACCCGGATCGTCCGCAGCCGGCCCAGTGAGTCGTAGCGTCGCTCCAGCCTGTCCGTGCTGACGGTCGCGGACCAGCGGTGCACCGAGTTGCCCGACCACTTGTCCCACGGGTCCTTCCTGGCCGGCAGGTAGGGGTAGCCGCCGGCGGAGGTCCACCCTCCGCTGGAGGCGGAGAACTGGGTGAACGCGGGTTCGCCGTTGTAGCGCAGGATCTGCCGTGCCGTCTCGCGCACAGCGCGGTTGGTGTTCGCGTGCTCGTAGGCCACCCCGCCGTACACCTGGCAGGAGGTGGTGTCGCACGTCTGGTAGTACCGCGTGCGGTTGCGGGAGCGCTCGTTGGTGGCGTAGGTGCGAGCCGCGACCGCCTGCGACTTCAGCGCCTCCAGCGACCATGACGCCGGCATCTCGGCGGGCACGACCCCGCGCAGGTAGCGGTCCATGGTGAGCACGTTGACCGTGTTGCCGTTCACCGCCCGCAGCACGCCGCGGTAGCGCCGGGTGGCTTCCCCGCCGCCCGAGGGCACCCACAGCCTGATCGGGGTCCTGGCGAAGAACTCCCCCTCCCCGCGCAGGGTCGTCCGCCTGCCGGGCATGTCCCAGCGACGCCAGCCGGCGCGCCTGTGGAGCTGTACCCGGTCACCGACGATGCGCCAGCGGTCGATGCGGTCGCCCACCGGCAGCGCCCACGACCGGCCGGAGCCGCGGTCGCGGACCGACAGGCCGCGCGTCGGCGACACCTTCACGTCGGAGGTGCCGTCGGCGGTGATCAGCACCCGGATCTTGCCGCGCATCCGCCCCAGCGTGGTGCCCGGGTAGTAGTGGCGCAGGATCTCGCGGTAACCGCTCCCGGCCCGTGCCGCGCCCTCGGCGCCGTACTGGGACAGGCCGTGTCCGTGCCCGTAGCCGTGCCCGTGCAGGGTGACCTTGTCGGTCACCGGCACGTAGTAGACCTGTGCGGCAGCGGGTACGACGGCGAGCCCGCCGGCGCCCAGCGCCACGCCCAGGCCGACGGCGCACAGCGGTCGGGCCAGCGCCTTGACTGTTCTCATCGTGGGTTCTGCTCTCTTCAGTAGGTGCGGACCCGGGTCCGCCCGGTCGAGGTGTTCCAGGTGATGCGTCCGTGCTCGAAGCCGGCGGCCCAGCCGCGACGGATGCGGTGCTGGTCCCGTACGGGTACGCCGAGCTTTCCGGCGGCCAGGCCGGTGCGGCGGTAGCGGCGGTTGACCTTGCCCCATACGCCGACTGCTCCGTTGCCGGGTGTGCGGTAGATGCGGCCGCGCTGGAACGTCTGCGCGCGACCGCGGTGCCCACGTATGTCCCACGCGTCGGTGCGCGGGTAGCCCATCCGTCCGGCGGCCAGGCCCCACCCGCGGTAGCGCCGGTACAGGGCGCCGTACACGTGGTGGGCGCCGGGCCGGTCGTTCCAGAGGATCCAGCCCCGACCGAACTGGGTCTTGCGACCGCCGTTGGCCGAGTCGGCCTCACCGCGGAACGGCTGCCCGATGCGCCTGCCGTCGGCCCGCAGCCGCTTCCACTTCCGCGAGATCGGGGTCTGCACACCGCCGATCCGGCTGGCCACCCGCTCGCGCAGCCGCGGCAGCCAGCGGTAGACGAAGCGGCCCGGGCAGGCCGTGCTCATCGCGTCCCGGTGCCCGGAGATCTTCTCGAACCGGCGCCCCTCGATGCGCACGGTCGTACGCGGGCCGCGGTAGAAGGAGCCGAGCTTCCAGGCCAGCAGCCGGATCAGGCCGCGCCTCATCGCGCGGGTCGGCCGGGCCTTCTCGAAGTTGCCGATCAGCGACACCCCGGCGGTGCGCTCGTTGTAGTCGCCGGAGTGCGCGCCGCGCACCGCGACGTTGGGTCCGCCGGCCCGGCCGACGTAGGAGCGTCCGAACCGGTCGACGAGGAAGTTGTAGCCGATGTCGCACCAGCCCTGTCCCTGCGTGTGGTAGGCGTAGACGCCGCGCACGATGGCCGGTGCCTCGGAGCGGCTGTAGTGGTTGTTGCCCGCGGTGTGGTGCACGAACGCCATCTGGAGGGTGTTCGTGATGCGCGGGGAGTCGCACCGGCTCCGCAGCCGGGGGTCGGCCCCCCACTGCCGGCGACTGATCAGCCGCGGCCGGCTGCTGGCCGCCGTCGTGGCGCTCGCGGTCGTGCTCGTCGTACGCAGCACCGCCGGTACGACGGAGAACCGGGCACGGTCGGGCCGGGAGACGGCGGGCACGATGCCGCTCTGGCCGCCCGGGTCGACGAGGACCACCTGCGGGTCGGCCGGTGCGGTGCCCGTCGCGCTGAGCACACGCGCCTGCACGCCGTCGGCGTCGTCGACCCACAGCGGCTCGGTGCCGTCACGCAGGACGCCGGACTCCTCGCCGGGCGCGGGCCCCTCGGCGGCGTGGTGGTGCAGCTCGGACCATCGTGACCAGCCGCGCGAACCGTGCGTGCGGACCTGCACCTCGACGTCGTCGGGTGCGGTGCCCGGCCGCCAGGTCAGCGCCACCAGGGCGAAGTGGTCGGTGGAGCGCCGGTGCACCCGGGCCACCACCTCGGCCGCGTCGCCGGGGACGGCGGCGCCCTCGACATCGGGAACGGTGATCTCACGCACCTCGGTTTCGGTGGTGGCGGGCGCCTGATCGGTGGTGGCCACCGGGTCGGTGGTGGTGGCCTCGGCCACGACGGGGGTGCCGGGCTGCAGCGGCCCGTCCACCTCGTCGGGTGCCGGGGGGGAGGTCACGGGTGCCGCGCCGCCTGCTGCGGAGGGCGCCGCGACCAGGCAGGCCGCGGTGGCGACGGCCGTGGCCGTGAGCCGTGTGGGTGTCCTGCGGTTCGCGTGCTCGGTCAGGGTGCCGCTGCGCTCTCGCATGAGGAAGAGTTCCCCTCCTGGTCTGCCCCCGATGTGACTGGTGAGATCAAAGTGCCGGAAGTGCACCGGGAAGCATCCTGGCGTGTCGCGTGGCTTTCTGCTACCGGAAGTGACAAACTCGTGACTTTTTGCGACAAATAACAACCATGCGGTTCACCCCCCGTGGCTGCGGGCCGGGCGGGACGTAGGCTCGAGGCGCACGCACGTCTTTTCCGGGGAGGTCGCGATGGATCTGTTCGTCCTACTGCTGCTGGGGCTGCTCATCGCGGTCGCGGTGGCGTCATACCGACGCCAGCAGCAACGCACCCGCGCCCTGGAGAGCCGGCGCGCCGAGGACCTCGCGGCGGTCAAGCGCACGGCCGACGAGGACGTCACCCGCTACGGCGAGGAGGTCGCTCGCCTGGACACCGACGTGATCGGCCACGACCTCGACGACGCCGGCCGCCAGGACTACCAGCGGGCGCTGGACTGCTACGAGCAGGCCAAGAGCGCGGTCGACGCCGTCCGCTCCCCCGAGGAGATCCGGCACGTCACCGAGGTGCTGGAGGACGGCCGGTACGCCGTGTCCTGCGTGCGCGCGCGCATCGCCGGTGAGCCGCTGCCGACGCGGCGGCCGCCGTGCTTCTTCAACCCCGCGCACGGACCCTCCGCCACCGACATCGCCTGGGCACCGCCCGGCGGGCAGCAGCGCGACATCCCGGTCTGCGCCGCCGACGCCGAGCGGGTCGCCGCGGGAGCAGAGCCCGACATCCGCACCGTGATGCACGGGCCGCAGCGGGTGCCGTACTGGCAGGGCGGACCGGCCTACAGTCCCTACGCGCACGGCTACTTCGGCTCCTACGCGATGTCTGGGCTGGTGCCTGGGTTCCTGCTCGGCTCGCTGCTGATGCCCGGCATGGGCATGGGCGGCTGGGGCGCGGGCTACGACGAGGGCTTCGCGGACGCCGGCGGCGACGGCGGCGGTGACGGAGGGGGCGACGGCGGGGGCGACGGAGGGGGTGGCGACGCCGGGGGCGGCTTCGACGCGGGGGGCGGCGACGGCGGCGGCTTCGACTTCGGCGGCGGCTTCGGCGACTTCGGCGGCTTCGACGTCTAGCCCCACCCCTCGCGTCGAGACTGCGCGAATGCCTCGCGCGCTAGGTCGTCGGCGCTCGGTGCAGCCGGCGGGCCGCCTCCCCGATCGAGCCCGTCAGCGACGGGTAGACCGTGAACGCGTGCGCGAGCTGGTCGACGGTCATCCGCTGCGCGACCGCGATCGCGACCGGGTGGATCAGCTCACTGGCGCGCGGCGCGACGACGACGCCGCCGATGACGATGCCGGTGCCGGGTCGGCAGAACAGCTTGACGAAGCCGTCGTGCACGCCCTGCATCTTCGCCCGCGGGTTGCCGCGCAGCGGCAGCAGCAGCCGCTGCGCATCGATCTCGCCGGCGTCGACGGCCTGCTGTGACCAGCCGACGGTCGCGATCTCGGGGGCGGTGAAGACGTTGGCCGAGACCTCCTTGAGGTCCAGCGGCTGCACGGCGTCGCCGAGGGCGTGCCACATCGCGATGCGCCCCTGCATCGCCGCCACCGAGGCCAGCATCAGCACGCCGGTGCAGTCGCCGGCGGCGTAGACGCCGCGGGCCGTGGTGCGCGACACCCGGTCGAGCTGGATGTAGCCGCCGTCGTCGGTGGCCACGCCGGCGGTGTCGAGGCCGAGGTCGGCGGTGTTGGGGATCGAGCCGACCGCCAGCAGGCAGTGTGAGCCGCGGACCTCACGGCCGTCGGTGAGCCGCACGAGCACGCCCTCGCCGTCCCGCTCCACGGCGGCGGCACGCGAGCGCGACAGCACGGTCATGCCGCGGCGGGTGAACACGTCCTCGAGCACCTCGGCCGCGTCCGCGTCCTCGCTCGGCAGCACGCGGTCGCGGGAGGAGACGAGCACGACGTCGGTGCCGAGCCCGTGGTAGGCCGAGGCGAACTCGGCGCCGGTGACGCCGGACCCGACGACGATGAGCCGCTCGGGCAGGTCGTCGAGGTCGTAGACTTGCTCCCAGGTGAGGATCCGCTCCCCGTCAGGGCGGGCGGTGTCCAGCTCACGCGGGTGCGCGCCGGTGGCCAGCAGCACCACGTCGGCGTCGTACCGCTGCTCCGAGCCGTCGGCGAGCCGCGCCATCACGGTCTGCGGCCCGTCGAGACGCCCCGTGCCCCGCACGAGCGTGACTCCCTCGCGCTCCAGCCGGCCGGCGATGTCCTCGGACTGGCTGCGGGCGAGGTTGAGAACCCGGGTGTTGACCGTCTTCAGGTCCACGCTGACCGCGCGCCGGGGGTCGCCGTCCGGGTCGCCCCCGTCGAAGCGCACGCCGAGCTCGCCGGACTCCTCCACGTCGGTCATCAGGTCGGCGGTCGCGATCAGCGTCTTGCTGGGCACGCAGTCGGTGAGCACGGCCGACCCACCGATGCCGTCACGGTCCACCACGGTCACCGAGGCGCCCAGCTGGGCGGCCACCAGCGCCGCCTCGTACCCGCCCGGGCCTCCGCCGACGATCACTACCTGAGTCACGGAAGCCA
>JALZDI010000486.1 GCA_030862655.1 Actinomycetota bacterium
TGCCGGTCCGCCCGCTCACGCCCTACGGCGCCACCAAGGCCGCCTGCGAGATGCTGCTGTCCGGGTACGCGGGCGCCTACGGGATGTCGACCTGCGCGCTGCGGTTCACCAACATCTACGGCCCCGGCATGGGCCACAAGGACAGCTTCGTGCCGCGCCTGATGCGCGCCGCGCTGGCCGGTGACGGCGTCGAGGTCTACGGCGACGGCGCGCAGCAGCGCGACTTCGTGCACCTCGACGACGTGGTGCAGGGCGTGCTGGCCGCGTGGGACAAGCAGTACACCGGCACCGCGGTGATCGGCTCGGGCGAGTCGATCACGGTCCTGCAGCTCATCGACGCCGTCCGCGCCGCCACCGAGATCGACGTCCCGGTCACCCACGTGCCCGCCAAGAACGGCGAGATGCCCGCGGTGATCGTCGACGTCTCCAAAGCGCAGCGCGAGCTCGGCTACCAGCCGGGGGTGGAGCTGACCGACGGTCTGCGCACCGTCTGGGCGGACTTCACCAGCGGAGCGCGGTGACGGCCGCGCTCGCGCGCGCACTGCGCCGGCACTGGCTGCTGGCGCTGCTGGTGCTGGCCGGATTGGTGCTGCGGATCATCACGCAGCTCGCCTACCGGCCCGCACTGCTCTACATCGACTCGTTCCGCTACCTCGACGACGTCGGCGTGTTCCACCCCGGCGGCATCAACCCGGTCGGGTACGAGTGGTTCCTGTGGCCGCTGCTGGGCGTCGGCGGACTGGCCGGGGTCGCGGTCGTGCAGCACCTGCTCGGCCTCGGCCTCGGCATCGGCGTGTACGTGCTGCTGCGCCGCTTCGGCGTCCGCGAGTGGCTGGCGGCGCTGGCCGCCGCGCCGGTGCTGCTGGACGCCTACCAGCTGCAGATCGAGCAGCTGATCATGTCCGACCTGCTGTTCCAGGTGCTGCTGCTGGTCGCCGTGTACCTGCTGTGCTGGTGGGGCCCGCCGACGCCGAAGGTCGCCGCCGTGGCCGGTGGCGTGCTGGCGCTGTCGGTGATGGTGCGCTCGGTGGGCTTGACGCTGGTGCTGCCCGCGGCCGTGTTCGTGCTGCTGGCCGCCGGTCTGCGCCCGCGCGGGGGTTGGCGGCCCCGGTTGATCGCCACCGGTGCGCTCGTCGCCGGGTTCGGCGGGCTCGTGCTGGTCTACGCGCTCTACGGCGCGCTGGTCGCGGGGAAGTTCGGCGTCGGCGGTTCCGGCGGCGGGGGAGTGCTGTTCGGGCGCGCGGCGGTCGTGGCGAACTGCGATGAGCTGGACCTGACGCGCGAAGAGCAGCTGCTGTGCCCCGACGAGCCGCGCGAGCACCGCGAGACGATCGGCATCGATTTCTACCTGCACCTCTGGGACGTCCAGGCCAACGTCGACAAGCTGCTGCCCGAGGGCATGGACGTCAACGCGGCGCAGCGGTCGCTGACCCGGAAGGTCGTGCTCCACCAGCCGCTGGACATCGCGGGCGGCATCGTCGGCGACTTCCTCAAGGGCTTCGCCCCCACCCGCACCCAGGCGGTCGGCGACGTGCCGCTGGACCGCTGGCAGTTCCAGCTCGACCACCCGATGTACGCGCCGGAGTGGTACGCGCAGGAGTGGGCCGAGCTCTACGACGGCGTCGGGCTGCACGCGGATCCGGAGCTCACCTCGTTCCTGCGCGGCTACCAGCTCGGCGGCGGCTACACCCCGGGCCTGCTGCTCGGCGGCGCGCTGCTGCTCGCGAGCGCGGCGGTGCTGGGCGCGGGACGGGCCAGGCGCAGCGGGCTGCGCGCGGTGACGCTGCTGCCGGCCGGTCTGGTGACCACCTCGCTGCTGACCGCATCGGTCATGGAATTCTCCTGGCGCTACCAGTTGCCCGGACTCGTGCTCATCCCGCTCGCCGGCGCGCTGGGCGCCACCGCGATCTTCGGCCGCGAGGCCATCCGTTCCACACCCCGATCGACGCCCTCCGAGGAGTGCCAGATGTTGACGACCTTCCCCGACGAGGTGGACCGGGACGCGCTGGAGGAGTACGCGTCCCGCTACGGC
>JALZDI010000147.1 GCA_030862655.1 Actinomycetota bacterium
AGTCCATCGTGTGCGCGGTGACGTCGAGGTTCTCCGCGGCGGCCGCGCGACGCTCCCAGTCGTAGCTGTCGAGGAGGGCGTCGTCGGCCCACCCGTGCAGCACGAACGCGAGCTTCCAGGCGGCGTTCTCGGCGTCGGCCACCCCCGAGTTCAGCCCCCGGGCGCCGAACGGCGCCATCAGGTGGGCACAGTCGCCGGCGAGCAGCACCCGTCCCGCGCGCATCCGTTCGGCACAGCGCGAGTGGAACCGGTAGACCGAGTGCCACACGACCTCGTAGTCGGCGTCGCCGACGATCTGCCGGATCCGCCGGTCCAGGGACCCTTCGCGCTCCTCGGCCTCGAGGTCGAAGTCGGCCGGCACCTGCCAGTCGATCCGGAACGTCGAGTCGGGGCAGGGATGGATGAGCACCTGCCGGCCGGGGTTCCACTCCGGGTCGAAGTAGAACCGCCGTTCCTGCTCCCAGCCGGGCAGGTCGGCGCGGATGTCGCAGATGAGGAAGTGGTCGTCGAACGACCGGCCGGCGAAGGTCACGCCGAGCTGCCGGCGCAGCTCCTCGCCGCGGGCCCCGGCGCAGGCGACGACGTACGGCGCGTTCAGACGGACCTCATCTCCGCCGTCGACCTCGACGTCGACCTCGACGCCGGATCCGGACTGGTGCAGGCCGACCACCGTGTGTCCCCAGCGCGGCTGCACCAGCGGGGACGCAGCGACCTGCTCGTCGAGCAGCTGCTCGGTGCGGCACTGCGAGATGTTGACGAACGGGGGGAACGCCGACCGGCCGGTGTCGGTGAACCCGACGCAGAACAGCTCGTGCTCGCGGTAGAAGGTCCGTGCCCGGGTCCAGGTCACGCCCTCGTCGGCGACGGCGCGTCCGACGCCGACGCTGTCCCAGATGTCGAGCACGTCGCGCTGCTGGCAGATCGCCTTCGAGCCGACCAGGTCGCGGTAGGGACGACGGTCCAGCAGCAACGACGGGATACCCCAGCGGGCGAGCAGCAGCGCGGTGGTCTGCCCGACGGGTCCGTCACCGACGATCACGACCGGGTCGCCCGAGTACGGCGGCACGTGCACGGCGTCTACAGCTCCCATGGCCGGTTCATCCCTCCGGTCAGCCCTGCAGGGCGTCCCAGACCTCGCGGTCGCGTTCGCCGGTCCAGATACGGGGGCGCTCGATGCCGTCGTACTCGTCCCACAGACGCTGTACGTTGAACGGCAGGCAGTGCTCGAAGATCGGCCACGCGCCGAACTGCGGTGCCAGCGCCTCGTGCGTACGCTCGAACGCCTCCTTGAGGGTGCCGCCGGCTTCGTGCACGGCCCCGACCTGCTCGCGCATGCCGAGCAGGAACCCGCGGGTCTGCTCGACCGCGGCGTCGACGGCCTCCCGGCCGGTCGCGACCGCGCCGCGTCCGCCGACGAGTGCGTCGGCGCCGAGCGCCTTCACGGTGTCCAGCGTGCCCGTCGACCAGTCGGTGTGGAAGGCGTCGCCGGTGTAGAGCGCGGCCTGCGCCTCGACCAGGTCACCGGCGAACAGCACGCGGTCCTTGGGCAGCCAGGCGACGATGTCGCCCTCGGTGTGCCCGCGGCCGCAGTACTGCAAAACCAGGTCGCCGCGGTTGCCGCCGAGGTCGATCGTCATCCGGTCGCTGAACGTCGCGGTCGGCCAGGTGAGCCCGGGGATCGAGTCGGGCTCCTTGAACAGCCGCGGCATCCGGCCGAACTCGCTCTCCCAGTCCTGCTTGCCACGCTCGGCGACCAGCTCGCGGGTCTTCTCGTGCGCCACGATCACCTCGGCGTCGAACGCGCTCGCACCGAGGACGCGGACCGCGTGGTAGTGGCTGAGCACCAGGTACCGCACCGGCTTGTCGGTGTGCTCACGGAGCCTGGCCAGCCAGTCGCGTGCGGCCACCGGCGTGGCACGGGCCTCGAACGCGACCAGGAAGTCCTCGCCCTCGACCGCGCCGACGTTCGGGTCGCCCTCGGCGGTCAGCGCGTAGACGCCGTCGGCGAGGACCTCCAGCGTCTCGGTCTTGTCGGCCAGGTCGGCGGACGAGGCGAACGGCTTGGCACCCACACGGTCTCCCGAAGTGATAAATGGATTGATTAGTGCGCGTCACCATACTGGGGGTCGAGACGAGGAGGGAAGACCTCGCGGGCATATTTTTCGAACTCGTCCATCCGATAAACGGACGGTTCAGCGGCGGCGACGCACCTCGAGGTCCGGGGCGGAGGTGAGCAGCTTGCCGAGCACGGACACCATCGTGCGTCGCTCCCGCGGGGTCAGCAGATCGGCCCACGCGCGCTCGCGGACGTTGTGTGCGCGGAAGGCCGCGCCGATCGCCTGCCGGCCCGACGGCGTCAGCTCGAGCACCACGGCGCGCCGGTCATGCACTGACGGGCTGCGGCTGATGTGCCCGTCGCGCTCGAGGGTCTTGGCGAGGCTGGACACCGTCTGCCGGCTCATGCCGGAGATCCGCGCCGCGTCCTTGGCGTCGAGTGGCTCGGCGATCCAGAGCGCGAACAGCAGCCGAAAACCCGACCAGGTCCACCCGGCCGGCCGGTGCACCGACGACTCGAGGTCATAGACCACGGTGCTGGTGGCGCGGTGCAGGGTGAGCACCAGCTCCAGCGCCTCGGTGTCGATCTCGTCATCTTGACTCTTGGCGCGCTCAAGCGCCAACGCGACGA
Organism: Actinomycetota bacterium; assembly: GCA_030862655.1. The sequence continues at coordinate 2,687 of JALZDI010000147.1, forward strand.
AGGAGGCGAAGTCGAGATCCCCGATGTCCCGTGGCTGTTTCACGCCCCAAGTATCCCGGTGCCGTGGGTGCCGAATCGCTCGGTCCGCAGCTCCTCAGCGCTGGGCGGGCGCGATGCGACCGCGTACGTCGCCCAGCGCGATGCGGGTGCCGTCGGCACCTGGCGCGGTGGCCCGCAGCACCACCTCGTCGCCGTCCTCGAGGAAGCTGCGCTCGTCCGTACCGGCCTTGAAGGGCTCACGGCCGCCCCAGGACAGCTCGAGGAACGATCCGCGGGTGCCGGGCTCGGGTCCGCTCACCGTTCCCGACGCGAACAGGTCGCCGGTGCGCAGCGAGGCGCCGTTGACCGTCAGGTGCGCGAGCATCTGTGCCGGGGACCAGTACATCGACGAGTACGGCGGGCGGCTCACCACGTGCCCGTTCAGCTCGACCTCGATGTCGATGTCGAGGCCGGCGGGACCGTCGACCCGCAGGTACGGCAGCGGCTCGGGGTCCTGTCCGGGCAGGTCGACCCGGGCATGGTCCAGGGCGGCCAGCGGCGTGACCCAGGTCGAGACCGAGGTGGCGAACGACTTGCCCAGGAACGGGCCGAGCGGGACGTACTCCCACGCCTGGATGTCACGGGCCGACCAGTCGTTGACCAGGACCACCCCGAACACGTGGTCGGCGAAGGCGCCGGTGGGCACCGGCGTGGCCAGCGACGACGCGCTGCCGACGACGAAGCCGACCTCCGCCTCGATGTCCAGCCGGGCCGAGGGTCCGTAGGTCGGGGTCTCCTGGTCGGCCGGTTTGCGCTGCCCGCTCGGACGCACGACGGACGCGCCGGAGGGGACCACGGTGCCGGCGCGGCCGTGGTATCCGACCGGCAGGTGCCGCCAGTTGGGCAGCAGCGCCTCGGCGTCGGGACGGAAGATCTTGCCCACGTTGGTGGCGTGGTCGATCGAGCAGTAGAAGTCGACGTAGTCGGCGACGTCGAAGGGCAGGTGCAGCCGCACCTCGCCCAGCGGGACCAGGAACGGCTCGACCAGGTGGCGCTGCCCTGGGTCGGTGAGCAGCTCGGTGAGCCATCCGCGGACGTTGTCCCACGACGGCCGCCCGAGCGCCATGAACGCGTTGAGCGTGTGGTTCTCGAACACGTGCCCGCCCTCCAGCATCTCCGACGCGGCCAGCGGCGCGAGGTCGAGGACGTGGTCGCCGATCCGCGCACCGACCCGCGGCTCGTCGTCGCCGGCGCTGAAGATGCCGTACGGCAGGTTGGTCACGTCGTACGCCGAGCCGGCGGCGCCGTCCACCCAGGTGTTCACGTGCTGTTCCTCCTGCTCATGCTTTGCTGACCAGTCCCAGTGCGACCAGGTCGTCGACGGGTTCGATGATGCTGCACGCGCCGAACGAGGTGAACCACCGGCGGGTCGAGGCCACCCCGGCGGCGCCGAGCTCGGAGACCCGTCGCGCGACCGTGTCCGGGTCGCGCTCGTCCAGCAGGGCGGCTACGTCGGCGTCGCTCGCGCCGTCGAGACTCGCGCGGGTCGCCAACAGCACGTTGAGGAAGCCGTGGTGCTCGAAGCCGGTGTCTGCGGCGGTGTGGCGTACGGCGTGGTGCAGCCCGGCGGTCAGCTTGAACTCGACCTCCCGGTCGAGGGCCGCGGCGATGACCGCGGCGAGCTCGGCGGAGGAGGGGAAGGCCTCGTGCTCGAGCCCACCGGTGCGGTACTTGACGCGCAGGCCGGCGGCGGCGAGCTCGTCCAGGGCCGCCGCCCAGCCCGCGGCGACGTCGGCGCCGTGCAGGCGGGGCAGCTCGACGTACGCCACGGCGTCGTCGGGAAGGGCACGGCGGAGCACGGTGTCCATCCGAGCGGCGTTGTGCGCGAGGTCGTCCTCGTCACGCAGCGCGACCTCGACCACGGAGACGGCGAGCCGCTCGTCGCGGCCGGCCCAGGTCAGCGCCGGCTCGACGGCGCCCGCTCCACCGCTTATCGTCAAGTTCATGTGAAGGGGCGCTGGGGAGCTGGACCCGGCATGGTCCAGCGCCGCCTGCAGCTCGGTCAGCCGGGTGTCGACGCAGACGAAGCCCCCGACCATCGGGGCGTACCAGGCGGCGCGGTGGTCGATGTGCCACCGCAGCGCCTCGGGCACCGGCGCGTTGCCGGGTGGGAAGATCGCCGCGTCGTCGACCAGCCCGGCGTACTGCTCGATCGCGTCCGGGGAGGCAGAGGTTGACATGTCCCGGACTGTAGCGCATCGTTCTGGTGAGCGAACACAGATGTCCGATATACGAACGGAGCGAGGGCGATGGCGCACTACCGGCGGGTGGGCGAGGTGCCCCCCAAGCGGCACACGCAGTTCCGGGCCGGCGGTGGCGGCGACGGTGCCGGTCAGGCGTCACTGCTCTACGAGGAGCTGATGGGCGAGGAGGGCTTCTCCTCCGACTCCTCCCTGCTCTACCACCGCGGCGTGCCGTCGGCGATCGTCGACTCGCAGGTATGGGAGCTGCCCGACCTCACCACCCAGGCCAACCACCCGCTCAAGCCGCTGCACCTGAGGCTGCACGACCTGTTCGAGGGAAACCAGTGGAAGGCCAACGACCCGGTGACGGGCCGTCGGCTGGTGCTGGGCAACGCCGACGTGCGGCTTTCGTACGTGGTGGCGGGGGAGGCCTCGCCGTACTACCGCAACGCGATCGGCGACGAGTGCGTCTACGTCGAGGACGGCACCGCCACCGTGGAGACCGTGTTCGGTGTGCTGTCGGCCCGCAAGGGTGACTACGTGGTGATCCCGCGGGCGACCACGCACCGCTGGGTCCCCGACGACACGAACGGTCCGCTGCGGCTGTACGCCATCGAGGCCAACAGCCACATCACGCCGCCCAAGCGCTACCTGTC
>JALZDI010000487.1 GCA_030862655.1 Actinomycetota bacterium
TTGTGCTCGGGGGACCAGATGCGGACGAGGTCGGCGGAGGCGTAGCGGCTGGCGAGGACGTCGGGGATGGCAGGCACGCCCCTCATTCTCCCGTACGCCGCTGCGCCGGCGCCAAGTCGGTGCCGACCGGTTCGGTGCGGCAGGGCAGCGACACGCGGAACTCGGTGTCACCGGGCTCGGAGTCGACCTCGACGGTGCCGCCGCCGGCCGAGACGATGCGGCTGACGACGTACAGCCCGAGGCCGACGCCCTGCGTCGAGGAGGCGTTGTGGCCGCGGCGGAACGGCTCGAACAGCTCCTCCTGCTGGTCGGCCGGGATGCCGCTGCCCTCGTCGGCCACGGTCAGCAGCACGCCGTGGGCGGTACGGGCGGTGGTCACGGTCACCGTCGTACCGGCGAGCGAGTACTTGAACGCGTTCTCCACCAGGTTGCGGATGACCTGCTGCACCCGCTGGTGGTCGAGCTCGCACCAGATGGGGTCCACCCGGCTGACGTCGACCTCGTGGCCACTGCGGGAACGCTCGGCCGCCGCGATCGCCAACGTGACCGTGCTCTCCAGGTCACCCCAGACCGGGTTGAGCTCGAGACCACGGTCGTCGCCGCGCCCGGTCACCAGCAGGTCGTCGACCAGCACCAGCAGGTGCTCGGCCTGCCGGCAGGTGGCGGCCAGCATCCGGTCGACGCGGTCGGGGCTGAGCCGGTGCCGCTCGTCCTTGAGCAGCTCGGCGGTCGAGCCGATCGCCGCCAGCGAGCCGCGGATCTCGTGCGAGGTCACCGCCATCAGCCGGTCGCGGATGCGGTGCGCCCGGTCCAGCTCCTCGGCCTGCTCCCGGTAGCGGGCGGACTGTCGTCGCCACACCTCGACCAGCACGCCGGTGATCCCGGCCACCATCGCCAGCAGCGAGAACACGAAGAAGTGCGCCGACGCGTTGACCGCGACCCCGCTCAGCACCTCGCGCAGGTGGCTGTGGACGACGAACACCGCCTCCGCGACCACGGCCACGAGCGCGGCGCCACGCCAGCCGTAGCGCAGCGCGCCGTCGAACGGCAGGGCGATCAGCAGCGCCCAGGTGACGTTCGGGATCTCGAAGGAGAAGATCAGCACGAACCCGGACACCACCGCGGTGTCGAAGGCCAACGCCCAGAACGTCAACCGCGACCGGGCGAGCCGCTCGTGGACGCGCTGGCTCAGCAGCCAGATGGCCACCGTCCCGACCATCAGGATGCCCAGCAGCACCCAGGCCAGGCCCTGGACGAGGTCGTTGGGCCAGAACGGAGTCGTGACCAGCGCGGGGAGCGCGAACGCCAACCCCACCGCGCGTACGGCGGACAGCAGCCGCTCGGCCGCGGCGCCCTCGACCCCGCGCGAGAGGTCCGTCACGTTGCCGAAGTCCCTCCCCACGCTCGACGGGCTGCCGCGGCGGTCAGTGGTGTGCGGCGTCCGCCGCCGACGACCCTGCCGCTCCCGGCCCTTCATTATGGGCATAGCCCCGCGAACGAGACCTGTCAGGCACGGCCTTCAGCGGCGCGGAGACCTGGGCGGGCAGGCTCACCACGAACTCGGTACCGCCCGAGGAGGTGTGCAGCTCCAGTGAGCCGCCCATCGCGGCCACGATCTGCTGCACGACGTACAGGCCCAGGCCCGAGCTGTCGCCCGCGCCGTCACCGTGCACCCTGGTGCCGCGCAGCCGCCGGAACGGCTCGAACACGCGCTCCCGCTCGGCCGCGGGGATCCCCGGCCCGTCGTCGGCCACGCGCAGCTCCAGCCGGTGGTTGTCGCGCCGGGCCAGCACCACGACCCGGCTGTCCGGCGGGGAGTACTTGTAGGCGTTCTCCACCAGGTTGCGCAGGACCTGCTGGAACCGCTCATGGTCGAGCTCACACGACAGCGGCTCGACCGACACGGTGAGCCGGTGACCGGCCCGGTGCCGGCCGGCCGCCGCCAAGGCCACCTGCACCGAGGCCTGCAGGTCGTCCCAGCGGGGGCGCACCTGGATGACCTCGCTGCGCGCCTGCGCCACCGTGACCC
>JALZDI010000488.1 GCA_030862655.1 Actinomycetota bacterium
CTCCGGACCGTTGGCGGCCAGCGCGGACCTGTTCGACGGCCGGGTATGGGCCGTGACGCCGCACGACCGGGCGGAGCAGGCCGCGGTGGAGGCGGTCGCCGGCCTTGCCCGGGAGTGCGGCGCGGAGCCGGTGACGATGAGCCCGGACGAGCACGACGAGGCGGTGGCCCGGGTGTCGCATGTGCCGCACGTGCTCGCCGTACTCGCGGCCGCCAGGCTCGACGGAGCACCCGGTGAGCACCTGCGGCTGAGCGGCCAGGGGCTGCGCGACGTCACCCGCATCGCCGCGGGCGACCCGGGGCTGTGGCAGCAGATCCTGCGCGGCAACGCCGCCGCGCTGGTGCGGCTGCTGTCCGACGTGCGCGTCGACCTGGACCGGTTCATCGGCGAGCTGAGCTCGTCGGCACCCCGGGTGGAGGCGCTGCTGCAGCGTGGGGTGGCCGGAACCCACGCCATCCCCGGCAAGCACGGAGGTCCGCTGCGGGCGGTCGACACGGTGTTCGTGCTGGTGCCGGACCGGCCAGGGGAGCTGGGCCGGTTGTGGGCCAGCAGCGGCGACGTGGGCATCAACATCGAGGACGTCCGCATCGACCACGTGCTCGGCCGGCCCTCCGGCCTGGTCGAGCTGTCCGTGCCCGAGGGCGACGGCGCACGCCTCGCCGCCGCCTTGGTGGAAAGGGGCTGGGCGGTGCACCGGTAGCCTTCCTGCTGCAGCCGTGACCTGCCGAGAGCCGCCGAGACCGCCGAGACCGCATGGAGCCTGACCATCGTGCACGCACACCACCGGACGAACGGGTTCGTCGTCGCCGTCGACGGGCCCTCCGGGTCGGGCAAGTCGAGTACGGCGCGCGGCGTCGCCCGCCGGCTGGGCCTGCGCTACCTGGACACGGGGGCGATGTACCGCGCGGTGACGTGGTGGATGCTGCAGCACGACGTACCCGTCGGTGACGCCGAGGCCGTGGCCGCGCACACCGACAAGCCGGACGTGGTCTCCGGCACCGACCCCGACGCGCCGTCGATCCACGTCGACGGCACCGACGTCGCCACCCAGATCCGCACCCGGGAGGTGACCGAGGCGGTCAGCCCTGTGAGCGCGGTGCCCGAGGTGCGCGCGCGGCTGGTCGACCTGCAGCGCCGGGTGATCTCCGAGCCCGGCGCGGGCATCGTCGTGGAGGGCCGTGACATCGGCACGGTCGTGTGCCCCGACGCCGGACTCAAGGTGTTCCTGACCGCCGACCCCGAGGCCCGTGCTACCCGCCGCAACGCCGAGCTGACCGATGCCCCGGTGACCGTGGAGGAGACGCAGGCCGCGCTGGCGCGGCGCGACGCGATCGACTCCGGGCGCAAGGCGGCGCCGCTGATGCAGGCCGACGACGCGGTCGTGCTCGACACCACCATGTTGAGCCTGGAGCAGGCGATCCAGACAGTGGTCGACCTGGTGGAGGGCCGCCGTGGTGCATGACCAGCTGCCTCGCACCAGCGACGTGCCGGCGCTGCCGAGGATGTTGCTGGCCGTGATGCGCCGCCTTGCCGCCGGGCTGCTGCGCCGCCGCTACGACATCCGCGTGCACGGCCGGGCGCACCTGCCGCGCCGCGGGCCCGTGCTGCTGGTGTGCAACCACATGGGGCTGATGGACGGGCCGGTGCTCGCCGCGGTGGCCCCGCGACTGGTGCACGGGCTGGTGAAGCGCGAGATGTTCGACGGCCGGGCCGGCGCCCCGCTGCGCGCGCTGGGACAGATCTCGGTCGAGCGCACGATCGTCGACCCGCGCGCGGTCAAGCAGTCCGTGCGGGTGCTGCGCGACGGTGGCGTGGTGGCCATCTACCCCGAGGGCAGCCGCGGCCGGGGCGACGTGTCGCACTCGCGGCTCGGCGCGGCCTACCTCGCGATGGTGACCGGCGCCGTCGTGGTGCCCGTCGCCTCCCTGGGCACCCGCGCGGGACGCGAGTCGGTGCACGCCGCGCCTCCCCGCGGCCGGCGGATCGACCTGGTCTTCGGTGCACCGCTGCGCGCCGCGACCACGCC
>JALZDI010000489.1 GCA_030862655.1 Actinomycetota bacterium
CATCTGGCCGTCGGTGACGGACAGGTTGCGGTAGGCGTTCATCGCCGCAACGTTCTGGTTGATGCGAAGACCCATGATCTTCCTCCTTGATTCGGGTCGACGGCCCATCCGTGGGCCGTTCTGGTGAGTGGATCGGCGGTGACTGCCCCGGGTTGAGGGATACGTGCGGGGAACTTCTGCGAGCCCGGCGGGAGATCACCCGAGGTGTTGCCGCGATCTCGACGCGAGGCGGTCCAGCTGGGTCAGGCGGTCTCGAGGCGCTCGTGGGCACCCGGCACCAGCCGGCTGGAGAACGAGCGGTGCGAGGCCACCGCGGCGAAGTACGCGTCGCGACGGCGCGCGGCGCAGCCGTTGGGGCGGGAGTGCGGGGTCACCATCGCCGGCTCCAGCGCGGAGTTCAGCGCGTCCTTGAGCAGCGACAGTGCCTCGGCTCGCATCTGCGACACCCGGGACTCGGTCACGCCGAGCTCGGCGGCGATCTCGGCCATCGGGCGCTCACCGTAGAAGTAGTCCTGCACGACGACGCGCAGTCGCTCCGGCAGCTCGGCGACCGCGTCCTGCAGGTAGGCGACCTTCTCCCGGTGCTCGATCAGGTCCTCCGGGCCCGGGATGTGCGAGGCGAGCATGTCGTCGATCGGCGTCTCGCCGAAGCCCTGCAGCGACATCACCACGGCCCGGGAGACGTCCTCCTCGTTGGCGGCGATCTCGTCCACGCCGACCCCGAGCGTCGCGCCGACCTCGGCGTCGGTGGGGACGCGGCCGAGCTGGGCGGCGAGGCTGTTGCGCACCTCGTCGACCTGGCGGGCGCGGCGGCGTACCGACCGGCTGGCCCAGTCGATGCTGCGCAGCTCGTCGAGGATCGCGCCGCGGACCCGGGTGCTGGCGTAGCGGCTGAAGGAGACGCCGCGCTCGGCGTCGTAGGCACGCGCGGCCTGGACCAGGGCGGCGAGGCCGGCCGAGGTCAGGTCGTCGCGGTTCACGTGGGCCGGGACGCGGGCCATCGTCTCGCGGACGATGTGGCCGACCAGCGGCAGGTGCTGGCGCACGAGGCTGTCGTCCGGCGGGCTGGTGGGTGCGGTCTGCTCTGTCACGCTGAGTACTCTTGACGAACTCGCACCGTCACTTGGGTGGAAATGCATTAAATAGACCCAAGGGCCCTCTAAAACGGACCAACAGGGCGACTTGGGGTAGTCACATGGGGCTATTCGGACATATGACGTGGCTCACAGTGGACCACTCGTCACCCCGTGTCACCGGCCTGCCGGGTGTATCGGCCGGATCGGTCACTCTCCGAGAACTTTCGCCGAGATTCCCCGCTCCTGCTCATGACCGGTGAGGGGCTGCCGATGGGTGGTGTCGACGATGTCGAAGGGGCCTGGAAGGAGCGCTACGTGTCGATGGAGGAGCTCTCGCGGGTCCTGTGGCGGGAACGTGAGCTGCTGGACATGCTGCTGTTCAAGCTCGAGGAGGAGCAGCTGGTGCTGGCGAGCGGCCGCAGCCGCTGGCTGGCCTACGCAGCCCGGGAGGTCGAGACCGTCCTGGACAGCATTCGGCAGACCGAGGTGCTGCGCGCCACCACGGCCGACGCCGTGGCGGCCTCGCTGGGGCTGGAGACCAACCCCAGCCTGCGCGCCCTCGCCGAGTCCGCTGACGAGCCTTGGCGCACGATCCTGCTCGACCACCGCGACGCCTTCGTCGCCGTGACCGCGCAGATCACCGAGATGGCCACGACCAACCGCGAGCTGCTCACCGCCGGCTACCAGGCCGCACGAGAGACCATGCTGTCGCTCTCCGACGGCGCCGAGACCTACACGCCCGACGGCTCCGCTGTGGTCGCCGGGCGTCGCAACCGGCTGGTGGATCGGAGCATCTGACGTGAGCGGCACCTTCTCCTCGCTGTCCACCGCGCTGTCCGCGCTGCACTACAACCGTGTGGCGATGGACGCGCACGGCAGCAACGTGGCCAACGTCGGTACCGACGGCTATGTCCGACGCCGGGTCGTCGCCGAGTCGGTCGGCGGGG
>JALZDI010000490.1 GCA_030862655.1 Actinomycetota bacterium
CCGGCGCTGGAACCGCTTGACCCGCGCGATCGTGACGCTGTCCATGGTCTCCCAGCGCGAGCCGAGGCGGAGACGGCGCTGCACCATCTTGACCTTGATGCCGTTCATGCCCGGCGTGAGCCGCACGCACCCCCGCGCGGGCTCGATCGAGGTCGTCGGCTGCAGGAAGCCGGCCGGCGCGCCCGCAGCGGTGGTGGGTACGGCGGCCACCGCGCCGGTCGCCAGGACGACGGCGGTGACGGCGCTCGCAGCGATTCTCTTCATCAGGTATCCCCCCAAGACAAGGACAAGGTCATTCTCGCCGGGCCGAGACGGCCCGGGAGAGGTCTGCAATCACGGTGTCACTCGGCGAGGCCGCGGCCCGGTTGGCCTCCTCCAGCTCCCGCCACAGCTCCTCACGGTGCACGGCCACGTGCCGCGGGGCGCCGATGCCCACCCGCACGACGTCACCGCGAACCTCCAGCACCGTGACCGTGATGTCGTCCCCGATCACGATGCTCTCGCCGACGCGTCGGCTCAGCACCAGCATGCGATCGCCTCCCTGTCAGCTTTCACCGTACCCGCAGGTGACGGTGCCGGTCAGGAGGCCACCAGCGGCGCCCGCAGCGGCAGCGACGGGTCGTCGAGCACCACCTGGAACGCACGCCGGGTGCGGTGGTTGACCAGCACCGGCGCGAGCAGGTTGGCCGTGGCGGAGCGGGCGGACTCGCCGGGGTTGACCATCACCAGCGCCAGCACGTCGTCGGCCGAGTCGATCTCCAGCGCCGCCGCGGTCTGGTCGTCGATCACCGGAGCGTAGTCGGTGAAGAACGCCGCCGGCGGCACCACGAGGAAACGCAGGGCCGGGTCGTCGAGGGAGCGGAGCGCGCACAGCACGCCGGCGTCGTCGAGCCGCGCCAGGGCGAACCGCTTGTGCTCGGGGAAGCCCGGCAGCGGCTCGACCATCTCCAGAACGGGGATCTCGTCCCGGACGGCCTGGGCGGCCTCGTCAGTACGCATGACACTCCTCGGCTCGCGGGTCGCGGTCATCATCGCAGGAAGTCGATCAGTGACGGCTGCAGCACGCGCGCGGTGGTGGCCAGCGACGCCTGGTAGGCGACCTCCTGCAGCTGCAGGTCGACCATGGCCTTGGCCATGTCGACGTTCTCCACCTCGGACAGGGAGGCCTGCAGGTCCAAGGTGACGTCCTTGGCGCTCTGGGCGGCCTGCTCCAGCCGACCGTAGCGGGTGCCGACCTCGGTGAGCGCCGTCTGCATGCGGGTGAGCGCGGCGTCGAGCTTGTCGAGGTCGCCGCCGAGCGCGGTCGGGTCGGTGCGCAGGTGTCTCACCACGTCGTCGAGGGTCTTGAACAGGTCGTCGCCGGGCGGGCCGAACGCCTCGGGACCGGTCACGTCGACGCGGACCCGCACCCCGTCGGCGACCGTGCGCTCGACGGTCGTGCCCGGCGCGGGGACCGGCTCGGCGACCGGTACACCCACGAAGGCGGCGGTGGCGGGGTCGTAGGCGACCTTGCCGGCCGTCGTACCGCCGAAGACCGGGCGGCCGAGGTACCGCGTGTTGGCCGCGGACACCAGCGCCTCGCGGATCTGCTCGACCTCGGCGGCCAGCGCTTCCCGGGACGCCTGCGGGCTGTTGCCGGTGGAGGCGCCCTGCAGTGCGAGGTTCCGGGTACGGCGCACGGAGTCCGTCATCGACATCAGCGTGTTGTCGACCTGGCCGAGCCAGCCGAGGCCGTCCTCGGCATTGCGGGCGTACTGGCTCTGCGCGGCGGCCTCCGAGCGCAGCCGCATGGCGTTGTTGGTGCCGATCGGGGAGTCCGAGGGCCGGTTGATGACGCGGCCGGTGTGCAGCTGCTCCTGGGTGCGGGCCAGCCGGCCGAGGCCGTTCTGCAGCGAGGCCAGCGAGTTGCCGACCATCAGCCGCTGGGTGATTCTGCTGGGAATCGTCATGTCAGCGCACCAGTCCCGTCCGGTTGATCAGGGTGTCGAGTACGGAGTCGACCGTGGTCAGCACCCGGGCCGCC
>JALZDI010000148.1 GCA_030862655.1 Actinomycetota bacterium
TTCTCCTCCGCGGCGCTGAACGACATCTGGCTCCAAAGCGGGCGCTGCTGCAGCACCAGCGTGCGGACCAGGCCGAAGTAGAGCGCGGCGTTGGCCATCGTGTCCACGACCGTCGGCCCTGCCGGCAGCACGCGGTTCTCGACCCGCACGTGCGGCTGGTCGCGGACCACGTCGTAGACGGGGCGGTTCCAGCGGTAGATCGTGCCGTTGTGCAGCCGCAGCTCGTGCAGCCGCGGGGTGTCGCCGCGGTCGAGGACCTCGACCGGGTCCTCCTCCTCGCAGATCGGCAGCAGCGCGGGGAAGTAGCGGACGTTCTCCTCGAACAGGTCGAAGATCGAGTTGACCCACCGCTCGCCGAACCACACCCGGGGACGCACACCCTGCGCCTTCAGCTCCTCGCTGCGGGTGTCGGTGGCCTGCTCGAACAGCGCGATCCGGGTCTCGCGCCACAGCTCCTTGCCGAACAGGAACGGAGAGTTGGCGCCGACGGCGACCTGCACGCCCGAGATCGCCTGGGAGGCGTTCCAGCAGGCGGGGAAGTCGTCCGGGCTGACCTGCAGGTGCAGCTGGGTGGACGTGCACGCGGCCTCGGGGATGATCGTGTCGGCGGTGGCGGTGAGCCGCTCCAACCCCTCGATCGCGATCCTGATGTCCTCCCCCCGCGCCGCCATCATCTGCTCGTTGAGCAGGCCGTAGCGCGGGTTGGCCGAGATCGTGTCCGCGGCCATGTGCCCGGTGCCCAGCGTGGGCAGGATGCCGACCATCAGCATGTGCGCGCCGACCCGGCTGGCGCGCTGCTCGCCCTCGTTGAGGCTCTTGCGCACGTCGGTCTCGAAGCCGGTGAAACCCTGCTCGGAGAGCCGGCGCGGGGGCACGTTGATCTCGATGTTGAACTGGCCGAGCTCGGTCTGGAAGGCCGGGTCCGCGATCGCCTCGAGCGCCTCGGCGTTCTTCATCGCCGGGTCGCCGGCCTCGTCGATCAGGTTGAACTCGACCTCGAGGCCGGTCATCGGCCGCTCGGCCTCGAACCGCGACTCCCGCAACATCCGCGCGAACACGTCGAGACAGCGACGCACCTTCGCGCGGTACTGCGTGCGGTCGGTGCGGGAGAACTCCCGCTTCTCGACCTCCTGACCCATGGCCCCTCCTCGGTGGGGTGGACTGCGGCCGCAGGGATGGCGCCGAGCCCAGCCTCTCACGAAGCGTGCCTTTCGATCTCCTCCAGCGGCACCGGCCGCCACACCGAGGGCGGCACCGCCTGCTCCAGCGACTGCACGATCAGCTCGGCCCAGGAGTAGCCCGGGTCGGCCTCCAGCGCACGCTCCACGGCGCACCAGGCCAGCGCGCCGTTGCCGGCCAGCCAGGCCGCGAAGGCGGTCAGGCAGGCCACCGCCGGCTCGTACGGCGGGAGCACGCGGACGAGCACCTGCTGCCACAGGTCGCGGTGCAGGTCCGCCGCCTCCAGCGACATCAGCGACCAGGCGATGTCGCGAGCCGGGACCAGCGCCACCCGCACCGACAGCGCGGCGACCTCGTCGTCGCTCAGCGCACGTGGTGAGGCCAGCCACGACTGCACGAACGAGCGCACCCAGCCCATGGCGGCCCGCATCAAGGCCGCCCGGTCGAGGCCGGTGATCTCGAGCTGACCGGCGAGGTCGTCCTCCACCCGGCCGAGCGCCTGCTCCATCGAGATGCGCCGGATACTCCCCACTGGCGCCACCGGCGCCACCAGCGCCCGCAGCGCCTCGCGGTCGGGCAGCGCGACCTGTCCATGCAGCACGTGCTCGGCGACCAGCGGATGCCCGGACAGGTCATAGGGCGTGCCCTCGCGCGGGCAGCACGGCTCGTCGCAGGTGTAGCAGTACCAGCGCCGGCCGTCGGCCCGGTAGGCGTCACGCGGCCCGACACCGGCGCGGTCCAGCCACTGCCGCAGCGTCGCCACCAGCGGCCCCGCGACCGCGTCGTCGGCGGCGTAGGCCACCAGCAGCGCCTCGTCGGCACCCTGCTGCTCGAGGACCCGCACCAGGTAGCGCGCGACCTCGGGCACGTGCGGCAGCGGCGGCAGGTCGACCCGGGCGGTCAACCCGAACCGGCGGCGCGGCCCGTGCAGCGCGAGCACCACCAGGCTGTCGCGCGGGTGGAAGCCCAGCCGGTAGGGCACGACCGCCAGCAGGTCCTCGGGGTTGCGGGCCTTCAAGATGGTGGTCTCGGGGTGTTCGTCCCGCTCGCTCATGCCGCATTAGCCTGGCCCTGGGGGCACCACGCGGAAGGTAAAGCCTGCGCGCCTGTGGATACCCCGGTACGCCGGTCGCGTCGGGCACGATGTGGGCATGCGCAGCGAGGCGTCGGTGATGCACCTGGACCTCGACGCGTTCTTCGCCGCGGTGGAGCAGCGGGACAAGCCGTCGCTGCGCGGCAAGCCGGTCATCGTCGGCGGTCTCGGGCGGCGCGGCGTCGTGTCGACCGCGTCGTACGAGGCCCGCACGTTCGGCGTGCACTCGGCGATGTCGACCGCCGAGGCCCGCGCCCGCTGCCCGCACGCCGCCTTCCTCGCCGGCCGCTTCCACGTCTACCGCCGCGCCAGCCAGGCGGTGATGACGCTGCTGCGGGAGGTGTCTCCGCTGGTCGAGCCGCTCTCCCTGGACGAGGCGTTCGTCGACCTGCGCGCCGGCCGGCTGACCGACTTCTCGACCGCGTCCGTCGAGTCCGCTGTACGCGCGGTCAAGGACGACGTGCACCGCGTCACCGGCGGTCTGCACGGCTCGGTCGGCGTCGCCTCCTCCAAGCTCGTCGCCAAGATCGCCAGCGACCTCGACAAGCCCGACGGCCTGCGGGTGGTGCCGGCCGGCACCGAGCAGGACCTGCTGCAGCCGATGCAGGTCACGGTCATCCCCGGGGTGGGCCCGGCCACCGCCGAGCGCCTGCGCCGGGTCGGAGTGCACACGGTCGAGGAGCTGGAGCGGGTCAGCGCCGAGGAGCTGGTGCGCCTGGTCGGTGAGGCCCAGGGCCGCTCGCTGTACCGGCTCTGCCGCGCCGACGACGACCGCCCGGTGATCGCCGAGCGCGCCTCCAAGTCGGTCAGCGTCGAGGACACCTTCGACACCGACCTCGTCGACGGCACTCTGCTGCAGGCGATCGCCGGCCGGCACGCCGAGCAGGTGTGCGAGCGGCTGCGCAAGGCCCGGCTCTCGGGTCGCACGATCACGGTCAAGATCCGGCTGTTCGACTTCAGCACGCACACCCGCTCGGCCACCCTGGCCGGGCCCACCGACGACGCGCGCGTGGTCACGCGGGTGGCCCGCCAGCTGCTCGCCGAGTGCGACACCACCGGCGGGGTGCGGCTGCTCGGCGTCGGCGTCTCCGGGCTGGCCGACTGGATCCAGGACGACCTCTTCGGCGAGTACGACGAGCAGGAGGCCGCCGACGAGGCCGAGCGCGCCGACGAGGCCTACGAGGCCTACGAGGCGTCGCGGCAGCGGGCGCGGTGGGTGCCGGGCATGGACGTCGTGCACACCGCGCACGGCCCCGGCTGGGTGTGGGGCTCCGGCGTCGGCCGGGTCACGGTCCGCTTCGAGACCGCCGAGACCGGGCCGGGACCGGTACGCACGTTCGCCGCCGACGATCCCGACCTCAGCCCGACCGTCTAACGTGCAGACATGACTGAGTCGACCACCGAGCTGCGCCCACCCGTCGCCAAGAAGGTGCCGCAGGAGCGCACCCACCACGGCGACACGTTCGTCGACGACTACGAGTGGCTGCGCGACAAGGAGTCGGCCGACACGGTCGCCTACCTGGAGTCGGAGAACGCCTACACCGAACAGCAGACCGCGCACCTGGCCGACCTGCGCGAGCAGATCTTCACCGAGATCAGGACGCGCACGCAGGAGACCGACCTGTCGGTGCCGGCCCGGCTGGGCGACTGGTGGTACTACACCCGCACGGTCGAGGGACAGCAGTACGCGCTGCACTGCCGCACCGCCGCACCGTCGAGTGACCAGCCCGACGCGTGGGACCCCCCGGTGCTGGAGGCCGGCCGGGACGTGCCCGGTGAGCAGGTGCTGCTCGACGGCAACCAGCTCGCCGAGGGCCACGAGTTCTTCTCGCTCGGCACCTTCTCCGTCAGCCCGGACGGACACCTGCTCGCGTTCTCCACCGACTACGCCGGGGACGAGCGCTACACACTGCGGGTCAAGGACCTGCGCACCGGCGAGATGCTCGGCGACGAGGTGCCCAACACCGTCGGTGGCGCCACCTGGGACCTCGGCGCCACCACGCTGTTCTACTCGACCGTCGACGACGCGTGGAGGCCCGACAAGGTCTGGCGGCACACCCTGGGCACCGACGCGTCCCAGGACGTGGTGGTGTTCCACGAGCCCGACGAGCGCTACTGGACCGGCGTCGGGCGCTCCCGCAGCGACCGCTACCTGATGGTGGTCAGCGGGTCCAAGACCACGACCGAGTACCGCGTGCTGGAGGCCGACGACCCCACCGGCGAGTTTCGCGTGGTGGCACCGCGCCGCCAGGGCGTGGAGTACAGCGTCGAGCACGCCGTGGTGGCCGGCGAGGACCGGTTCGTGATCCTGCACAACGACAACGCCGAGAACTTCGAGCTCGCCGACGCCCCGGTCGGCTCGCCGACACCCGAGCACTGGCGCCCTGTGGTCCCACACTCGCCGGGCGAGCGGCTCGAGGACGTCGACGCGTTCGCCACGCACCTGGTGGTGTCGCAGCGCCGCAAGGGGCTCACCGAGCTGCGGATCGTGCCGCTGACCGCCGACGGGTACGGCGAGGGCTACCTGGTCGAGTTCGAGGAGCCGCTGTACACCGTCGGGGTCGCGGGCAACCCCGAGTTCGGCCAGCCGACGGTGCGCCTGGGCTACACCTCGCTGGTCACGCCCGCGTCGGTCTACGACTACGACGTGCGCACCCACGACCTGCTGTTGCGCAAGCGCACCCCGGTGCTGGGTGGCTTCGACCCCGCCGACTACGAGCAGCACCGCGAGTGGGCCACCGCGGGCGACGGGACCGCCGTACCCATCTCGCTGGTGTGCCGCAAGGGCACGCCGCGCGACGGCTCGGCACCGATGGTGCTCTACGGCTACGGCTCGTACGAGATCAGCAGCGACCCCGCGTTCGGCATCCCGCGGCTGTCGCTGCTGGACCGGGGCATCGTGTTCGCGATCGCGCACGTGCGCGGCGGCGGGGAGATGGGCCGGCACTGGTACGACGACGGCAAGGTGCTGCACAAGAAGAACACCTTCACCGACTTCGTCGACTGTGCCCGGCATGTGGTCGACCGCGGTTGGACCAGCCCGCAACGGCTGGTCGCGCACGGCGGCAGCGCCGGCGGGCTGCTGGTGGGAGCGGTGGCCAACATGGCGCCGGACTCGTTCGCCGGGATCGTCGCCGAGGTGCCGTTCGTCGACCCGCTCACCAGCATCCTCGACCCGTCGCTGCCACTGACCGTGATCGAGTGGGAGGAGTGGGGCAACCCGCTGCAGGACCCCGAGGTCTACGCGTACATGAGGTCCTACTC
>JALZDI010000491.1 GCA_030862655.1 Actinomycetota bacterium
CGGTGTTCGTCGAGGACGCCAACGTCTCCCGCGACCAGATCTCCGGAAGCGGCCTGGGCGGGCCGATCGCCAAGTCGGTGATGCAGGCGGTGATCGACCGATGAGTCCGGGCCGGACCGCCGAGACACCTTCGGTCGGCGACGGCCGCTACTCCCTGACCGAACCCATCGCCACCGGAGGCATGGGCGTGGTGTGGCGCGCCCACGACGAGGTGCTCGGCCGCGACGTCGCGGTGAAGATCCTCAAGGCCGAGCTCGCCGACGACGCGACCTTCCGCGCCCGGCTGCAGGCGGAGGCGCGCAACACCGCCGGGCTGCACCACCCCGGCATCGCGCAGGTCTTCGACTTCGGCGACGCCGACGACCCGACCACCGGCCGGCCCACCACCTACCTGGTGATGGAGCTGGTGCCAGGCGAGCCCCTCTCGGCCCTGCTGGCGCGCGAGGGGGCGCTGCCCCCGCAGCGGGCCGCCGACGTCGTCGCGCAGGCCGCGACGGCCATCGACGCAGCGCACGAACGCGGCATCGTGCACCGTGACGTCAAGCCCGCCAACCTGCTCGTGACCCCGACCGGCACGGTGAAGGTCACCGATTTCGGCATCGCCCGGGCCGCGGACGCCGTACCGCTGACCCAGACCGGCCAGGTCATCGGCACCCCCCACTACCTCTCCCCCGAGCAGGCGCGCGGCCTGGTGGCCAGCCCCGCCAGCGACATCTACGCCCTCGGCGTGGTGCTCTACGAGTGCCTCAGCGGCAGCCGGCCGTTCACCGCCGACGCCGCGGTGGCGGTCGCGATGCAGCACCTGCGGGAGGAGCCGCCGCCGCTGCCCGACGACGTGCCGGCGGGCCTTGCCTCGATCTGCATGCGCGCGCTCGCCAAGGAGCAGGAGGACCGGCTGGAGTCGGCGGCGGACCTCGCGCACCGGCTGCGCGAGCCGGGCTGGACGACGCCGCTGCCGTACGGCGGCGAGTCGCCCACCGCGGTCACCGCGGGCACGCAGGCGAACGGTCTCGGCCACACCGCGCTGCTGACTCCGCCCGGCACACAGACGACCACGACGGACCGGCGCCGGCGGCCGGGGTGGCTGGTGCCGCTCGCGGTCGCCGCGGCCGTCGTCCTGCTCCTTGCCGGACTCGGGCTCGCGCTCACCGGAGACGACGGCGGCGGGCAGAGCGCAGACGGCGGCGGCACCGGCCGGCAGGGCGCCGACCCCGCGCCCGAGCGGATCCGGGTCGACCCCAGCGAATACCGCGGGCGACCGTTCGAGACGGCGCGCGCGGAACTGCGCGAGCAGGGCTTCGAGGTCGACCGCGAGGCCCGGGTCGGCGACGACGGCGAGCCGGGAACCGTCGACTACGTGCAGCCGCACGGCATGCTGGCGCCGGGTACCACGGTGACCCTGGGCGTGTGGCAGGCCCCGACCGAGGACTCCGGTGGCGAGGATGTGGGTAACACCCCCGAGGACGGCGGGGGCGACAGCAGCGGACCGGGCAGCGGTGGCGCCGGCGAGGGAGAGTCGGACAAGGGGAAGTCCGACGACAAGGGCAAGTCCGACGACAAGGGGAAGTCCGAGGACAAGGGCAACTCCGACAAGGGCGGTGACCTGCTGGAGCTCCCCGGCGGCGAGTCCGACGACGATGGCGAGGACTGAGAGCTGACATGACCACCCAGCCACCAACCGGCGGCGCTTCGTCGCGTCCCCGCGTCGGCGGGCGCTACGAGCTGAGCGGCCTGCTCGGCCGTGGCGGCATGGCCGAGGTCCGCGAGGGCCACGACCTGCGGCTCGGGCGCACCGTGGCGGTCAAGCGGCTGCATCGGGACCTGGCCAGCGACTCGACGTTCCAGGCGCGCTTCCGACGCGAGGCCCAGTCGGCGGCGTCCCTGAACCACCCCGCGATCGTCGCGGTCTACGACACCGGTGAGGAGCCGCCCACCGACGGCTCCGGCATCCCCATCCCCTACATCGTGATGGAGTACGTCGAGGGCCACACGCTGCGCGACATCCTCCGCGAGG
>JALZDI010000492.1 GCA_030862655.1 Actinomycetota bacterium
CCGCCGCGTACGGTCACCGCGACACCGCGGTCCCGTCCGAACCGCAGTGCGGCGACCACGTCGTCAGCCGAATCGCAGCGGGCGATGTAGCGGGGACGGCGGTCGACGGCGCCGTTCCACACCGCCCGGGCCCGGTCGTAGGAGGCGTCACCTGCCATGACCAACCTGCCGTGGAAGCCACGGATGACCCGCCGGCGCACGTGGCCGTCGACGCCGGCCTGCTCGGCCGTCTTGCCGACCGCCGCCTCCAACGGCAACGGCGGTGCGCCACCGGGTATGCGCTCGTGCTCGGTACGACGGCGCCGCCGGAAGTCCGGATAGGCGTTCCACGTCGGCAACGCGCGAGAGAGCGGGCGCGGCCCCGCGACACGGATCGCCCCGGAACGCAGCGCGGCGCTCCATTCGACCTCACCGAGGTGCCAGCGCGCGAACACCAGCGGGTCCTCGACCGTGACGACGAGGTCGTCACCGAACCCGGGGTCGAAGTTGCACACCTCGGCCTCACGGCGGTCGATCAGCAGCCACAGGCGGGTGGTCTTGCGCCCACGGGCACCGAACACGAACCTGACGACGACGCGCCCTTCCGGCAGCAGGTCGCGGCGCAGGAACGACGTACACCACGACCACAGCACCACGTCGGGGTCCGCGTCCTCGTCGGTCGCGTCCATCCAGTGCTCGGCCCAGTCCCCCAGCGCTTGCAGCACCGGCCACAGCTCGCGCCCGGCGAGCGTGGGCACGTAGAAGGAGCCACGGCCATCGGGCTTCGGCTGGATCTCCAGGACGCCGGCGTGCTCGAGCTCGTGGAGCCGCCGAGTGAGCAGAGCCCGGGAAAGCCCCGGAGCACCCGCCGCGATGTCGTTGAACGTCCGACAGCCCAGCAGCACGTTGCGCAGGATGAGCGGCGTCCAGCGCTCGGCCAGGATGCTCGACCCTCGCGCTATCGGGCAGAACTGCCCATAGTTCCGCATGCCGTCAGTATTCTCCCGGCCGGTCGGCCCCGGAAGTTCCCGTTGTGAACCCCGAGCCGGGTTCACAAGTTGTCCTTCCCTCGGCCCGCCCGTCCCACCGACTGTTGACCCATCAGGTCAGCCGGCTAAACGAGGAGGGAACAGCATGAACAGGGTGAGCGACAAGACGGTCCCCGTGTCGAACGGCGCGTACGCCAGGGAGCGGCTGTTGGCCGGCACGCCTGTCATGGAGGTACGGCGGGAGGTCGCCGGTGTCTCCACCGCGATGCTGGAGTGCGGCGCCGGTTCCCCGGTCGTACTGCTGCACGGCCAGGGCGCCTTCGCCGCGCTCTGGGTCCCGATCATGGCCGGGCTGGCGGAGCAGCATCGCGTCATCGCGCCCGACCTGCCCGGCCTGGGAGACTCTGCCTCGGCGCACGGACCGCTGGGTCCGGACGCCGTGGCCGACTGGCTTCGGGAACTGATCGAACGGACCTGCGAGGAGCGGCCGGTGCTGGTCGGCCTGTCCCTCGGCGGTCAGATCGCGGCCGGCTTCGCCGCGCGTGACAGCGACCGGCTCGCCGGGTTGGTGCTGGTCGACACCCCCGGCCTGGTGGGCAAACCGCGGCTGGGGCCGGGCACGCTGCTGGCGCTTTTGCGGCACAGCGCGCGGCCCAGCCGGCACTCCACCGTTCGGCTCCTTCGCCACCTGGTGGTGGACGTCGACCGGTTGCGGGACCGTCTCGGTGACCGCTGGGAGCCGTTCCTGGACTACATGGTCGACCGGGCGCGCACGCCGAGCGTCAAGCGGGCCAACCGGCGCCTGATGAGCGAGATCGGGCTGCGGCAGATCGCGCCCGAGGAGCTGGACGACATCACGGTGCGAACGACGCTCGTGTGGGGGTCGGCGGACCGGATCACGCCGCCGAGCACGGCCGAGCAGGCGAGCCGGCTGCGCGGCTGGCCGTTGCACGTCATCGCCGACGCCGGACACCTTGCGGTGGCCGAGCAACCGCGGCAGGTGCTCACGGCGCTGCGTTCGGCCCTGCACCCGTCGAGAGACG
>JALZDI010000493.1 GCA_030862655.1 Actinomycetota bacterium
ACCGAGGACGACCAGGTCCGTGCCGTCCGGCAGCGCCTCGTCGGCCAGCGGGTCGACCACGACCACCTCGCCGCCGCCGGCGGACAGCATCTCGACGTGCTCGGCGTACCCGAAGGTGAACGCCGCACCGCCGAACACAACGGCGCGGCGGGACGACCACGGGGACCACGGCCGCCACGGTACGACGTCCAGCCCCGGTGCGCCGCGGGCCAGCCGGACCACGGCCTCCAGGTCGACCGACCTGGACACCACCTGGCCCATCGCCTCCACAGCCGCGACCGCGTCGGGGCTTCGCTCGGCCGCCGGCACGAGGCCGAGGTGCCGGGACGGCACCGATATCTCGTCATGGCGACCAATAGCCCCGAGAACCGGCACGTCGCCCAGCGCATCGCGCAGCAGCGCCTCGTGACGTGCCGATCCGACCCGGTTGAGGACGACCCCGCCCACGCGGACCCGTGGGTCGTAGGAGGCGAACCCATGCACGAGCGCCGCCACGCTGCCCGACATGCGGGCCGCGTCGACGACCAGCACGACCGGGGCGTCGAGGAGCCGCGCGACGTGCGCGGTTGAGGCGAGGTCGCCGTGGCCGGCGGCTCCGTCGAACAGGCCCATCACGCCCTCCACGACAGCGATGTCCGCACCGCGGGAGCCGTGGGCGAACAGCGGCGCGACGTTGTGCTCGGCCACCAGCCAGGGGTCGAGGTTGCGGCCCGGGCGGCCGCTGGCGAGGGCGTGGTAGCCGGGGTCGATGTAGTCGGGGCCGACCTTGTGCCCCGACACCCGAAGCCCCGCCCGGCGCAGCGCCGCCATCAGGCCGGTGGCCACCGTGGTCTTGCCCTGCCCGGACCCCGGTGCGGCGATGACGAGCCGGGCTACCACGGCCGGCTCGGCGCGGTCACCACTCGATGCCCCGCTGGCCCTTCTGGCCGCGGTCCATCGGGTGCTTCACCTTGCCCATCTCCGTCACCAGGTCGGCCGCTTCCAGCAGCCGTGGATCGGCGTCACGGCCGGTCACCACGACGTGCTGGGACCCGGGTCGGGCGGCCAGCACCGCGACCACCTCGTCGACGTCGACCCAGCCCCACTTCATCGGGTAGGTGAACTCGTCGAGCACGTACAGCCGGTAGGTCTGTGCGGTCAGGTCGCGCTTGACCTGCTCCCATCCCTCCAGCGCGGCCTGCTCGGAGTCCTCGATCCGCCGCTGCACCCAGGACCAGCCCTCGCCCATCTTGTGCCAGTCGACGGTGCCGCCCTCACCGGAGTCACCCAGCACGCGCAGGGCGCGTTCCTCGCCGACCCGCCACTTCGCGCTCTTGACGAACTGGAAGACCCCGATGGGCCAGCCCTGGTTCCAGGCTCGCAGCGCGAGGCCGAACGCCGCGGTCGACTTGCCCTTGCCCGCCCCGGTGTGTACACCGAGCACCGGTCGCAGCCGGCGCTGCCGGGTGGTCAGGCCGTCGTCGGGGACGGCCAGCGGCTTGCCCTGCGGCATCAGGCCACCGCCTCCCGGACCGCCGAGCTCAGCGCGTCGGCACGCAGGTCCTCCATCGCCAGCACGTCGCCGTCGAGCGTCGCCGCCAGGGCCCGCGCCAGGCCCAGTCGCACCGGCCCTCCCTCGCAGTCGACGACCACGGCGGAGACCGTGCGCAGAAACGCCGTGACGGCCGGCGTCACCGGGGCGCCCGTGGCCCGGGCATCGGTCACGATGACGAGAAGCGGTCTCCGCGACGGGTCGCGCCGCTGCTCCCGTCGTACCAGCCGAGCAGATTCCTCCAGCCCGGCGGCCAGCGGCGTGCGGCCGCCGGTGGCGAGCTCCGCCAGCCGTGCCCGCGCCACCTCCACCGCCGACGTCGGCGGCAGGGCCAGCTCCGCGTCGGCTCCGCGGAAGGTCACCATCGCGACCTTGTCGCGGCGCTGGTAGGCGTCGACGAGCAGGGACAGCACCGCGTCCTTCACCTCGCGCATCCGGGCCCGCGCCGCCATCGACCCGGACGCGTCCACACAGAACAC
>JALZDI010000149.1 GCA_030862655.1 Actinomycetota bacterium
GACACGCGCGGTCGTCACGGTCCTCATCGTGGCTCCACCGTAACGGTCAGGCTGCCCTCGTTGTCGGAGTAGTCCCAGGGGTCGGCGACCTGCAGCCGCACCCGCCCGGCCTGCTCGACGGTGATGTCCCGGGAGTACGCGTGGTCGGCGTCGCAGGTGCCGCCGTCGTGCGGCCACCAGGTGCTGGCAACGCCGTTGACGGTCACGTCGTAGTCACCGCCGAAGTGGTTGCCCCAGTCCGACCAGGTGCCGTCCTCCCGCCGCCAGGCGGCGCACTCGACATCGGCCTGAATCCGCTCGTGTGCGCGGTAGCTGCCGGTGGCCGTCAGGCGCAGCTCGGTTCCTGCCGGGTAGGACTGCTGCGTCCGCACCGCGCTGGGGTTGGTCGAGTCCACGGTCACGGTCTCCGGCACGATCGGCTGCGGCTGCTCCGGCTCGGGTTCCGGCTCCGGCGCGGGCTCGACGTACCGCTTGATGCTCACCGTCAGCCGGCCGGAGTTGTCGCCGTAGCGGCTTGGGTCGTCCACCCGGAAGTTCACCGGACGGGTCTCGCTCGGCGTGAACCGGTAGCTGTACGTGTGGTTCTCGGCGTTGCAGTTGTCGCCGGTGTCGACCACCGGCTCGAGGCCGATGTCGTCGAGGTCCTGCAGCACGTCGAAGGGGTCGCCGCCCCACCGATCGCGCTCCCAGGTGCTCTCCCACGACGCGATGCTGCACTCGGCGTCGGCCTGGAAGCCGTCGCCCGGCGACCACTCGCCGCTGACGGTGACCTCGTACTCGACGCCGGCCTGCAGCGAGCCCGGGCTCGTCGCGCCGATCGCCTGGTCCGCGGGGACACGCCAGGTCATCCGGTTGTCCACCGACATATCCGTCACACGGACGCGCAGGGCGCCCTTGTTGTTGCGGTGTCCGCGCGGGTCCCAGATCCGCAGCGGCGCCCGGCCGTCGCGCTCGGCCTGGTAGACCCAGCGGTAGGTGTGGTTGCCACGGTCGCAGTCGTCGCCGCTCTCGGCGTCTGCGTACAGGTCGTGGCCGTCGACGTAGAGGTCGAGGTGGTCCGCACTGCGCTGGCGCTCGACCAGCGTGCGGTCACGCCGCCACGACGACCGGGGGGCCGTGCTGCACTCGGCGTCGGCGATCGCGCGGGCGTGCTTGCCGTACCTGAAGGTGCCGGAGGCCTCGATCAGGTACTGGTGGCCGGCCTCGAGCGCGCCCTTGGTGCGCACCCCGAAGCGGCGCTGGGCGGGCACGAACACCCGCTCGCTCCGCAGCTGGTGCCGGCCGTCGGCCAGGCTGCGGGGGCTGCGCGGCTCGGGCAGCAGCTTGCCGCCCGGCTTCGGGTTACGCGGCTCCGGCTTGCTCGGACCCGGGTTGTTGGGCTTGGGGTTGTTCGGCTTGGGGTTGTTCGGCTTGGGGTTGTTCGGCTTGGGCGGACGCGGCCGGTCGGAGAACCGGCGGGGGTTCCAGAACGAGGTCTTCTTGCGTGCGCCCTGCCACGACAGCGAGAAGTGCACGTGGTCGGTGTGCGGGCTCGAACCGGTGTAGCGCCGCCAGCCCGACGAGGCGGAGTAGGCGCCCCAGATGCGGCGGTTCCAGATCATGTACTGGATGCCCAGCCGACGCGCGTTGGCGTACCGGTTGCCGTGCCGGTCGCGCTTCAGCAGCCAGTGCATCAGTCCCTTGACCGCACGGCGGTCACGCTTGCGGTGCGCGTTGACGCCCCAGTCGAACGCGCGGCCCTCCTTGTGCTCCGAGGTGCCACCCACGCCACAGGAACGCACGATGCCCAGGCTGCGGGAGAACTTGTAGGTGCGCAGCAGCATGTTCGCGAACGCGACCGTGCCCCGCTTCGCCGACGGCGAGCACTTGCGCTGCGGGGAGTAGTCGGCCAGCTGCTCGATGGCCGAGGGGTACCGATGCGGGAGTCGGGGGACCTTGGCACTGCTGGGCACGGCGATCAGCACCGACCCCACGACCAGGGTGCTGGCAAGCACCGTCGACAGACAGCGCGCGATCAGGCGGGTACGACGGGTAGAACAAGTCACGAGTTATCGGCTCTTCCGTAGTCGACGAGAGCGGACCTCCTGCGGCCCACCAGCGCGACCACGCCGAGTAGCAGTGGCTACTGAACGTAGTCGGGACGCTCCATCATGAATGTCCCGATCGGCCCCTCGTGGGGGTTTCGTAGGAAAAAGTCGACAATCCGTGTGGGCTCAGGCACGCAGAGCGGCGTACCCCGGCTTGATCACGTCGTCGATCAACGCCAGACGCTCCTCGAACGGCAGGAAGGCGCTCTTCATCGCGTTGATGGTGAACCACCGCAAATCAGACATATCGTAGCCGAAGGCCTCGGCCAGCAGCCGCATCTCGTGGCTCATCGAGGTGCCGCTCATCAGCCGGTTGTCGGTGTTGACCGTCACCCGGAACCGCAGCCGGGTCAGCGGGCCGATGGGGTGCTCGCCGATCGAGCGCGCCGCGCCGGTCTGCACGTTCGACGACGGGCACAGCTCCAGCGGGATCCGCTTGTCCCGCACGTACGCCGCGAGCCGGCCCAGCTTGGCGCCGTCGGTGGCGTCCGGCCCGGAGCCGTCCAGGGCGATGTCGTCGATGATGCGCACACCGTGCCCGAGCCGGTCGGCGCCGCACCACTGGATCGCCTGCCAGATCGAGGGCAGCCCGAAGCCCTCGCCGGCGTGGATGGTGAAGTGCGCGTTCTCCCGCTGCAGGTACTCGAACGCGTCCAGGTGGCGCGTCGGCGGGTAGCCGGCCTCCGCCCCCGCGATGTCGAACCCGGCGACGCCCTGGTCGCGGTAGCGCACCGCCAGCTCGGCGATCTCGCGGGACCGCGCCTGGTGCCGCATCGCCGTCACCAGCTGGCGTACGACGATGGACCGGCCGCGCCCGCGCGCACTCGCCACCCCCTCGTCAAGACCCTGCTGCACCGCGGTGACGACGTCGTCCAGCGTCAGCCCGCCGGCCAGGTGCTGCTCCGGCGCGTAGCGCACCTCCGCGTAGACCACGCCGTCGGCGGCCAGGTCCTCCACGCACTCGCGCGAGACCCGGGCGAGCGCGGACGCGGTCTGCATCACCGCGACGGTGTGGCTGAACGTCTCCAGGTAGCGCTCCAGCGATCCCGAGCTGGCCGACTCGACGAACCACTTCCCCAGCCGGGCCGCGTCGGTGCTCGGCAGCTCGTGGCCGCGCTCGTCGGCGAGGTCGACCACTGTCTGGGGCCGCAGGCCGCCGTCGAGGTGGTCGTGCAACAGCACCTTCGGCGCCTCGACGTACACGTCCGCCATGCGCGGTCAGTCCTCGTCGGCGCGGTGGGCCAGGTCGGGAGCGAACGCCGGCAGGCACACCGCGACGTACTCGGTCTCGACGTCGCCGGTCGAGTAGCGCACGGTCTCGCCGGCGCTGGTGAGCACCGACTGGCCGGCCTGCACCTCGAGCACGTCGCCGGCGTGCTCGACCCGGACCTTCCCGCGCAGGACCAGCGTGATCTCGTCGAACTCCGGCGTCTGCGCCGGCTCGCTCCAGTGGGCCGGCGCCACCATGTGCGCGACCGAGACCGCCTCGGTGCCCGAGTTCACCCGTCCGACGTGCTCGTCGATGACCTTGCCGCCGGGGACGGGGATGCGCGTGGGGCTGGTGAGCAGCTTGGGCATGGCGCCATCCTCGCACGCGCGCTGTACGGTCGAAGGGTCCGAGGGGAGAGCACGAGCATGAGCGTCGATACGTCCCACGAACCCCACGACCTGGCCACGACGAGCCGTCCCGCCCGGGTCGCCGAGCCCGACGAGGGCCTCTCGGTCGAGGAGCTGCAGCTGGCCGCCCGCAACCACGGCATGCCGCTGGAGGCGATGCGCCATGACGTGACTCCGCCCGGCCTGCACTACACGCTGGTGCACTACGACATTCCCATGGTCGACACGGCCGCCGAGGACGGCTGGCGGGTGGAGATCGGCGGCGCGGTGGCCACGCCGCTCGTGCTCGACATGACCGACCTGCGCAGCCGTCCCGCACAGACCGTCCGGGTCACGTTCGAGTGCGCCGGCAACGGCCGTGCCCTGCTCCGGCCGCGGCCGGTGAGCCAGCCGTGGCTGGTGGAGGCGGTGGGTACGGCGGACTGGACGGGCGTGCCGCTGGCCGGACTGCTGCGCGCGGCGGGCCTGCGCGACGACGCGCGCAGCGTCGTGTTCACCGGCGCCGACCACGGGGTCGAGCGCGGCGTCGAGCAGGACTACGCCCGCGGCCTCACCGTCGACGACGCCCTCGGCGACGACGTGCTGCTCGCCTACGAGATGAACGGCGCACCGCTGCCGCCGCAGCACGGTCACCCTCTGCGGCTGGTGGTGCCGGGCTGGTACGGCATGGCGCAGGTGAAGTGGCTGCGCTCGGTCACCGTCCTCGACCACGCCTTCGACGGCTTCCAGAACGCCGTCGCCTACCGGCTCCGCCAGGACCCCGAGGACGAGGGCGAGGCGGTCACGCGCATCGACCCCCGCGCGCTGCTGGTGCCGCCGGGCTTCCCCGACTTCATGTCCCGGACCCGCTTCGTCCATCCCGGCGCGGTCACGCTGACCGGCCGCGCGTGGTCGGGCTGGGGACCGGTCGAGCGCGTCGAGGTCAGCACGGACGGGGGCAACCACTGGGAGCCCGCGACGCTGGGCCCGGACGGCGGCCGCTACGCCTGGCGCTCGTTCTCCCTGGTGTGGGAGGCCGCACCCGGGCACGCACGGCTGTCGGCCCGCGCCTACGACGCGACCGGTCGTGCGCAGCCGTGGGACGCGCGCTGGAACCGCGGCGGGTTCGCCAACAACGCCTTGCAGGTCGTCCCGGTCGTGGTGCTCGAGGAGTGACTGCCCGAGGCGTGGCGGCCCGCCGGCTCAGCCGGTGACCCGGTCGAACACCAGCGGCGTCGGCTCGAGCGACGCGGTGTCGCCGATGTCGTAGCCGCCCGTGAGCGACTGCAGCGCCCGGTCGAACCGCCCGGCCTCGTCGGTGTGCAGCGTCAGCAGCGGCTGGCCCTCCCGGACCTCGTCGCCGGGCTTGGCGTGCATCTCCACCCCGGCCCCCATCTGGACCGGGTCCTCCTTGCGGGCGCGGCCGGCACCGAGCCGCCAGGCGGCCACGCCGACCGCGAACGCGTCGAGCCGGGTCAGGACGCCCGACGACTGCGCGCGTACGACGTGCGTCTCCCGGGCGGTCGGCAGCGACGCGTCGGGGTCGCCTCCCTGGGCGCGGATCATCGCCCGCCACACGTCCATCGCCGACCCGTCGGCCAGCTTCTCGGCCGGGTCGGCGCCGTCGCGCCCTACGGCGGCCAGCATCTCGCGGGCCAGCGCGAGCGTCAGCTCGACGAGATCGGCCGGCCCGCCGCCGGCCAGCACCTCCACCGACTCCCGGACCTCCAGCGCGTTGCCGGCCGTGAGCCCCAACGGCGTGGACATGTCGGTGAGCAGGGCGACGGTCGTGACTCCCTCGGCGGTGCCGAGG
>JALZDI010000017.1 GCA_030862655.1 Actinomycetota bacterium
GGCCGGTACAGCGCCGCCGGGCGGCCGCCGTTGCGGGTCGTCACCTTCCCGGTGTCCGCGAGCAGCCCCGGCGTGCCCGTCATCTTGCGGTGGAAGTTGCGTGGGTCCAGGTCCTGGTCCCACACCACCTCGTAGACCTCGCGCAGCTCGGCAACCGTGAACGGCGTCGGGCACAGCCGCATCGCCAGGGCGGTGTCCTCCAGCGAGTCCCGGACCCGTTCGACGGCGTCGCGCACGATCGTGGCGTGGTCGAAGGCCACCTTGCGGGGCGCCCCCAGCAGCTCGTCGACCGGGGTCCACTGCGCCGACGCCGCGTCGTCGCCGGCCTGCGGCTCCGTCGCGCCGGACACCACCGCCAGGTGGGCCACGGAGACGACCCGCATCCGGGGGTCGCGGCGGGGAGCGCCGTACGCGCCCAGCTGCTCGACGTGCGCCCGGCCGACCCGGATCCCGGTCTCCTCGAGCAGCTCGCGCCGGGCGGCCTGGTGCAGGTCCTCGTG
Organism: Actinomycetota bacterium; assembly: GCA_030862655.1. The sequence goes on from JALZDI010000017.1 coordinate 501, forward strand.
GGGCTCGAGGAAGCCACCGGGCAGGGCGCGTCGGCCCTCGTACGGCGGGCTTCCCCGGCGCACCGTCAGCACCTGCAGCTCCTGCTCGCGCACGGTCAGGACGACGAGGTCCACCGCCACGGCCAGCTGAGTTTTCTTCGGAGCCATGCCCCCACTGTATCCACGTTTCCGGACCGATGGCTCCTCGTCGGACTGACGAATAATGGCGATTGACGAGGGTTGTTTCCGACTCCGCGGCCCCGGGTACGGCGAGCAGAGCATCCGATATGAGGAGTGATCAGCGTGGCCAGCGAACTCTCCGGCAGGACTGTCGCCTTCGCGATGGCGCCCGAGGGCGTGGAGCAGGTCGAGCTCACCCAGCCCTGGAAAACGGTCGAGCAGGCCGGCGGCACACCTCGGCTGATCTCGACTGAGGACGGCAAGATCCAGGCCTTCAACCACCTGGACAAAGCCGACACCTTCACCGTCGACCAGACGTTCGACACCGCAGACCCCGCCTCCTTCGACGGGCTGGTGCTGCCCGGAGGGGTGGCGAACCCCGACGCGCTGCGCATGGACAAGGCCGCGGTCGACTTCATCCGCGCGTTCTTCGACGCAGGCAAGCCTGTCGCCGCGATCTGCCACGCGCCGTGGTCGCTGATCGAGGCCGACGTCGTCCGCGGGCGCACCATGACCTCCTGGCCGAGCCTGCAGACCGACCTGCGCAACGCAGGGGCGAACTGGGTCGACGAGGAGGTCGTGACCGACAACGGGCTGGTGACCAGCCGCAAGCCCGACGACCTGAAGGCGTTCTGCGCCAAGATGGTCGAGGAGATCGCCGAGGGCCGGCACGGCTCCTGACCGGAGCGTCCGATCGTCAGACCGTCGGGTCGTCGGCGGTGACCAGGTCGACCAGGTCGGCAATGGAGTCCGCCACCTTCGTGGGCAGGTAGGGGAACCGGCCGACCTGGTCGGACCTGGTCGAACCGCTCAGCACCAGCACGGTGCGCAGCCCGGCCTCCAGGCCCGAGACGACGTCGGTCTCCATCCGGTCGCCGACGATCACCGTCGTCTCCGAGTGCGCCTCGATGCGGTTGAGCGCGCTGCGCATCATCAACGGGTTGGGCTTGCCCACGAAGTAGGGTTCGGCCCCGCTTGCCTTGGTGATCATCGCCGCAACGGACCCGGTGGCCGGCAGCGACCCCTCGCGGGACGGGCCGGTCGGGTCCGGGTTGGTGGCGATGAAGCGCGCACCCGCGTCGAGCAGCCGGATCGCGGTGGTGATGGAGGAGAACGAGTAGGTGCGCGTCTCCCCCAGCACGACGTAGTCGGGGTCGCGGTCGGTGAGCACGTAGCCGACCTCGTGCAGCGCGGTCGTCAGGCCCGCCTCCCCGATCACGTACGCCGAGCCGTGCGCCCGCTGGCTGTCCAGGAACTGGGCGGTCGCCAGCGCCGAGGTCCAGATCGCCGCCTCGGGGATGTCGATGCCCGACCGCAGCAGTCGTGCGCGCAGGTCGCGTGGCGTGAAGATCGAGTTGTTGGTGAGCACCTGGAAACGCCGGTCGGACCGGACGAGAGCGCTGATGAAGTCGGCGGCGCCTGGGATCGCGCGCTCCTCGTGCACGAGGACGCCGTCCATGTCGATCAGCCAGCAGTCGACCGGCTTGTCCTGGCTCATGGGTGTGATCGTCCCTTCAGGCCCGTGTCGTCGCAACGACCGTAATGCACCGTCGCGCGCCGAAGCGGTCGGTGATTGACGTGTTGATCAGCGTCGCGGTGGGGTACGGGACCGTGAGATAGCCCACACCGGAGGAGGGCCGATGGCCTCGATCCTGGACCGTGAACGCACTGTCGCCGGCCGCGGCTTCAACCGCTGGCTGATCCCACCGGCGGCCCTGGCCGTGCACCTCTGCATCGGCCAGGCCTACGCGACCAGCGTCTACAAGACCTCGCTCGTCGAGCATTTCGACACCAGCCTGACCGCAGTCGGGGTGATCTTCTCCGTGGCGATCGTGATGCTCGGGCTGTCCGCAGCGGTCGGCGGGAAATGGGTGGACCGCAACGGACCACGCAAGGCCATGGCCGTGGCCGCGGCGTGCTGGTCGTCCGGCTTCCTCATCGGCGCCGCCGGCATCGCCACCGGCCAGCTGTGGCTGGTCTACCTCGGCTACGGGTTCATCGGCGGCATCGGGCTCGGAATCGGCTACATCTCGCCGGTGTCCACACTGGTCAAGTGGTTCCCCGACCGGCCCGGTCTCGCCACCGGGATGGCGATCATGGGCTTCGGCGGCGGGGCGATGATCGCGAGCCCGCTGTCCGCGCAGCTGATGGCGGTGTTCGACCCGAGCTTCAACCCCGACAACACCGAGGCCGCCGCCAGCGGGGCCGCGGTGGCGTGGATGTTCGTCGTACTCGGGCTGGTGTACCTCGCCTTCATGTTGTTCGGCGCGTTCATCGTGCGGGTGCCACCGGAGGGCTGGAAACCGGCGGGGTACGAGCCTCCGCGTGAGCAGGAGAAGCTGGTCACCAGCGGTGCCGTCTCCGCCGACAACGCCATCAAGACGCCGCAGTTCTGGCTGCTGTGGACCGTGCTTTTCTGCAACGTCACCGCGGGGATCGGCATCCTCGAGCAGGCCTCGCCCATGATCCAGGACTTCTTCCGCGAGGGCGGCGCGACCGACGTGAGCTCCAGCGCCGCCGCCGGCTTCGTGGGCGTGCTGTCCATGGCAAACATGGCCGGCCGGTTCGCGTGGTCGTCGACCTCCGACGTCGTCGGCCGCAAGCCGATGTACATGATCTACCTCGGCGTCGGCATCGTGGCGTACCTGGGGCTCGCCCTGCTCGGCAACACCGCCACCGGGCTGTTCGTGCTGCTGGCCGCGCTGATCATCTCCTTCTACGGGGGCGGGTTCGCCACCGTGCCGGCGTACCTGAAGGACCTCTTCGGCAGCTTCCAGGTCGGGGCCGTGCACGGACGGCTGCTGACTGCCTGGTCGGCCGCCGGCGTGGCCGGGCCGCTGATCCTGAACAGCTTTCTCGACGCACAGGGCACGCCGGGCTCGCTGACCGCCGAGGCCTACCGGCCCGCGCTGCTGACCATGGTCGGCATCCTCGTGATCGGCTTCGTGGCCAACCTGCTGGTGCGCCCCGTCGCGGAGCGGTTCCACGAGCCCGAGGCGCGCCGCGAACCCGAACCCGTCGGCTCGAGAGGATGAACGCGATGGCACGTCAGCCGAGCGAGACCACCACCAACCCGATCGCGCTGGCGCTGAGCTGGGCGCTGGTCGGGATCCCCCTGCTGTACGGCGTCTACATGACCCTGTTGGAGGCCGCTGCGCTGTTCTCCGGCTGACGCCTCGTTTGCCGGGCCCGGGCTGGGGCACGGGACCGCCATGACGCGCTTCGGCTACACCTTGATGACCGAGCAGTCCGGGCCGCGCGAGATCGTCGGGTACGCCGGCGCCGCCGAGCGTGCGGGCTTCGACTTCGAGGTGATGAGCGACCACTACTTCCCCTGGCTCGACGAGCAGGGGCACGCGGCCTACGCGTGGAGCATGATGGGCGCGGTCACGCAGGTCACCGAACGGGTCGAGCTGATGACGTACGTGACCTGCCCGATCCTTCGCTACCACCCGGCGGTGGTCGCGCAGAAGGCCGCGACGATCGGCCTGCTGTCCGATAACCGGTTCACGCTCGGGCTCGGTGCCGGCGAGAACCTCAACGAGCACGTGGTGGGACAGGGGTGGCCCCCGGTGAACGTGCGGCACGAGATGCTCGACGAGGCCGTGGACATCATCTCGGCGCTGTTCGACGGCGGCTACGTCAGCTACAGCGGCACCCACCACCGCGTCGACTCCGCCAAGATCTGGGATCTCCCCGAGCACCGGGTGCCGATCGGCGTGGCCGTCTCCGGCGGCCAGTCGGTTGACACGTTCGCACCGATGGCCGACGCGCTGATCGCCGTCGAGCCCAACGCCGACCTGGTGCGCTCCTGGGAGGACGCCAACCCCAAGGCCGAGCGCAGGATCGGCCAGGTCCCGATCAGCTGGGCCCCCGACCGCGACGAGGCCGTACGCCGGGCGCACGCGCAGTTCCGCTGGTTCGCCGGCGGCTGGAAGGTCAACTCCGAGCTGCCCGGACCGGCCGGCTTCGCCGGCGCGACACAGTTCGTGCGCCACGACGACGTCGCAGCCTCGATCCCCTGCGGGCCCGACATACAGCCGATCGTCGACGCCGTCAGCGCGTTCAGCAAGGCGGGGTTCACCGATGTGGCGATGGTGCAGATCGGCGACGAGCGGCAGCAGGACTTCCTGCGGTTCGCCGAGTCCGACCTGCTGCCTGCGCTGCGCGAGGCGGCGTAGACGCGCTTCCAGGCCGGGGCCCGCCACCATCGCAGCCTGGCGCGAGAGCCACACGCACCACGGTCGACGACGCGTGTCAGGCGAGGTCGAGCACCTGCTGGGTTAGGTCGGTGACGATGCGTTGGCTCTGGGGGCGGTGGTCGGGCAGTTGTGGGCCGTGTCGGGTGTCGGCCCGCACGGGGGCGACAGCCCGCGCGAGACGGTCCACCGACGACAACCTGACGAACACAACGACCACACCACCACCCCACACAGCCAGCGAAATATCAGCTGAGGACAACCACAAAGACCCGCACACCTGTGGAGAAGACCGGCCCGCGTGCGTGCAGCCGCGCAACGGCTACGACGAGCGAATGACCCCGCGAGCGACCTACCGCTCGACCGGCGCGGTGGAGGGCACGACGTCGTGCGCCCAGTGCACGTAGGTCTCCTTCACCCGCATTCCGACATGCAGGTAGAGGTCGAGCGCGCCGGTGCGGGTGTCGGTGTTCAGCTCGGTCTTGGACAGCCCACGCGCCCGCGCCTCGGTGAACGCCCGCAGCAGCAGCGCGCGAGCCAGACCACGCCCGCGCCGGTCCCGGCGTACGGCGAGGTACTGCACCCAGCCGGTGTCACGCGACGGGGTCACGTAGCAGACCCCGACGACCTGCTCCCCCGACGGCCCCGACCCGTCCGCCGTACCCCGCTCGACGACGAGCATCAGCTGCCAGGGCTCGAAGCCGGGGCGCTGCAGGACCAGCGCCGACCAGTCCTCGAACGGGACCGGGTCGCGGTCGGGCCACTCGCTGAACGCGTCCTCGACCGTTCGGTAGGCCACCTGCTCGTCCTGGCCGGGCACCATCGGCCGGATCTCGGTGCCCGCGGGCAGGTCGTCGGCGGTGATCTCCGCGCCCTCGGGCAGCTCGAGGATCCAGCTGGTCCACATCTCGCGGTAGCCCTGCTCGCGGAACAGCGCCGTCGCGTCGTCGGCGCGCGTCGAGACGGTCTGCCCGACGAGCGTGCCGCCGAGGTCGGCCGACAGCCGGCGGGTCCAGTCGATCAGCGCGCTGCCGAGACCGCGCCCGCGCACGTCGGGGTGCACATACGCCTCAGCACGGCGGGCCTGGAAGACGTCGGCGTAGGCCACCAGGTCGTCCTGCTCGTCGTACACGCCGACGGTCTCGGTCGCGAGGTCGAAGCTCGGCCGCTGCCACTCGCCGAGGATGTCCTCGAGCTCGACCTGTACCTCACCGGTGTCGTGCAGCTCGCAGGCGGCTGTCAGGTCGGTGACGGCCGGCGCGTCGGCCGGGGTCAGGGGACGACAGGTGTACGGCGAGGGCAGCGCCGGCGGCTTGGTGGTCACCGCTCGAGGATCCCCGATGCGCCGCCTCCGCGCACCCGCTTTTGGTCCTGGGTGGCGCACTCGCGCAGTCTCGACGCGAAGGGGGTGGCGCACTCGCGCAGTCTCGACGCGAAGGGGTCAGCGGCAGGTGTAGGCCGCGACGTCGTCCAGCCACCAGCCGTCGAAGGCGACCGTCCTGTTCCCGCTGACCGTCCACCGCAGCCGCAGGTTGCGGCCGGCGAAACGGGTCAGCTCGACGCGGCTGGACTGGTAACCATGGCTGTCGCCGCCGAACCCGCGGAACCCGCTCGGGCCGGGCCCGAGCGTGATCTGCTGCCGGGGCCCGTTGGCCCAGGAAAGCCCGGCGGTGTCGGTCCAGGTGCGCCCGCCGTCGAGCGAGACCTCCACATGGCCCCCGTCGGGGAAGCGCGCCCGGGCCCCGGTACGGAAGTTGTGCTGGAACAGGCGGGCGTGGTCGAAGCGCAGGAACGTGCGCCGCCCCGCCGGCACCTGGATCCGGCGCCGCAGCATCACGCTGCTGTTGGCCGGCTCACCGCGGGCGGGCAGCGGGTTCAGCCCGAACATGCTGCCGTTGCCGCTGGTCGCGTACGGCGGGAGCACGCGGCCACGCGGCACCCGGGTCCACAGCGCCCCGAGCCGCCAGCGCCGCCGCAGCGGCCGCTCCAGGTTGTCGGTGAACAGCCGCCGGCCGACCGTCGTCCGCGCGGGACAGGGCGCCGCCTCGGGTGCCGTGGCGCGCCGGGGCTGCCGGAGCATCTCGGTGGCCCGCACCGCCTTGCGCACCTGGTCACAGTTCCTCGGGGTGATCAGCGGGGTGCGGACGAGGTTGCGGCAGGCCTGCGGAAGCACCCGTCCGAGGTCGGCGTAGTCGCTGCCCGAGGTCAGCATGCGCAGGGCGCGCAGGTAGATGCGCCCGGTGCGCTCGACGCCCAGGCCGCGGACGTTGCGGCCGTTGAACCGCCCGCCGTCCGCGATCAGGTACGCCGCCTTGTTGCCGACCCCGCTGTTGATGTGCACCCCGCCGTTGTCGCGCAGCCGACGGTCGGAGAAGTAGAACCGGCTGCGCATCCGGTCCGGCTGCCGGGGACCAGGCAGGATGCGCCGCGTGGGCTGCTGCATGTCACGTAGCGCCCCGCCGGGGGCCTCCTCCCCGACCAGCCACCGCTGGCGCGCACCGTCGAGACCGGTGCCGTTGGCCTGGTCGACAAGCTCGCCGAACACGTCGGCCATCGACTCGTTGATCGCCCCGGACTGGTACCAGTAGAAGAGGTTCGACGTGTGCTGGATGACTCCGTGGGTCAGCTCGTGGGCGACGACGTCGTCGGCCTGCGGGAAGTCGTCCCCGTAGAACATCGCCCGGCCGCTCCAGAACGCGTTGCGCATCGGACAGCGGGGGTCGAAGGACAGCCGGTCGCAGTAGCGCACCGTCGAGCGCAGCCTCTTCGCCCCGTCGCCGGCGTTGGACCCGATCAGCCGGGTCAGGTCCGGCACGCCGATGCTGCGGAAGAACGCCGCGGTGTCCCCGGTGTGCGTGAACGCGGCCCCGGCGTCCTGGCCGGGGCCGAACGGCGCCGCCGGCTCGGGGTCGGTCTCGTTGAACACGGCGCCGCTCCTCCGGCACGGCACCGGGTCTCCGCGCTCGTTGAGCCGGTCGCAGACCACCCGGTCGAGCGCGTGCATCACCTGGTTGACGTGCGCGGCCACCCGTCCGTTGCGGGTGTCGACCAGCACCAGCTCACGGATGTCGGTGCCGTTGGAGACCTCGACACGCCAGACCGGGCGCGGGCCCAGCGGGTCGGGGCTGCCGACCAGGTCGGGGTCGTAGACCCACTGGGTGGCGGAGCCGGCGGTCAGCCCCGCCGCGTCGACGCCGTGCGCCCGCGCGGTGACCTCGACAGCCGTGGCGACGGCCGCCGACGCCGGCTCCGCGGGCACCGGGACGAGCCCGGTCGCGTCCGTGATCTCGCCGTTGACCGACTCCAGCGACCCGTCTGCGGTGAGGGACACCGCGAGCTCGCCCCCGAGCACCGGCAGCCCGTCGACCTGTTGACGCAGGTGCACCACGTGGCTGCCGCCGGAGGTGTCGAGTACGTCGGTCGTCTCGAGCTCGGTCGCCGGCTGCTCGACGCCGAACAGCGCGCCGTAGCGGTCCAGGTGCTCCTGGGCTGCAGCGGCCGGTGTGACCGTCGCGGGCAGCTCGACCCCGTCGATCGGCGCCCCCAGCGTGCCGACGAAGCCGGCGGTCCCCTCGACGTCGACGGCAACCGGGTCCACCGCGTCGGCGAGGAGCAGGCGCTCGGCCTCGTCCGCGGACGGACCGGACCGGTCGGCCGACGTCTCGGTCGACCTCTGGGCAGCAGACGGTTTCTCGGCCATGACGGCAGAGGTGGACGTCGCAGCGCTGAGCCCGAGGACCATGGCCACTGAGACGACGGACGACAAGGCTCGGCTCGAGCGCATAGGACGACCCCCGGACGGTGTTGAGAAAAGCGTAGACCGGCCGCGCTATCGCCGATCCGGGTTTTACCGAGCTCGGGGAAACATCTCTCAGGGGACGGTGACCACGATCTTGCCGCGGGTGTGGCCCTCCAGGTTGCGGGCCAGCGCCTGCGCGGCACGGTCCAGCGGGAACGTCTCCGATACCTCGACCCGCAGGCTGCCGTCGGCGAGGTAGCCCACCAGCCGCGCGAGCATCTGCGCGTCGGGCCGCACGAACACGTAGCGGCCGCCGAGCTCGGCCACCGCGCCCGGGTCGATGACCGACGCGACTCGACCGCCGGGGGACAGCACCTCGCGGGTCGCGTCCAGGGCCTCGCCGCCGACCAGGTCGAGGGCGACGTCGACGCCGTCCGGCGCCAGGTCGCGCACGCGGTCGGCGAGCCCCTCGCCGTACTCGACCGGCTCGGCGTCCAGCGAGCGCACGAAGTCGTGCTTGCCGGAGCTGGCGGTGCCGATGACCCGGGCCCCGCGCAGTGCCGCCAGCTGGACGGCGAATGAGCCCACGCCCCCGGCGGCGTTGTGCACCAGCACCGTGTCGGCCTTGCTCGTCTCGGTCGCCTCGAGCAGCTGCTCGGCGGTCAGCCCGGCCAGCGGCAGCGCACCGGCGGGGACGAGGTCCACCCCGTCGGGCACCGTGGCCGCGGCACGCACGGGTACGGCGACCTGCTCGGCGAACGTGCCGTGCTGCACGTGGTCCTTGCGGGCGTAGGCCAGCACCCGGTCGCCGGGCGCGAACTCGGTGACGGCCGGGCCGACGGCCGCGACCTCACCGGCGACGTCCCAGCCGGGGATCAGCGGCAGGTGGTGCGGGAATGCGCCCTGCAGGTAGCCGGCGACCACCTTCCAGTCGACCGGGTTCACCCCGGCCGCTCGCACCGACACCAGCACGCCGTCGGGCCCGAGCACGGGGTCGGCGACCTCCGCGCCCTGCACGACCGACGGCTCGCCGAACTCGTGGATCACTGCGGCTCTCATGCGCGTCCCCTACCCGAAGCGCCCGGTCGCATGCCCGCCTCCATACCCTCGAAGTCGTGTCCACCTTGCTGATCGTGCACCACACGCCGTCGCCGCACATGCAGGCCATGCTGGAGTCGGTGCTCTCCGGTGCCAACCACGAGGAGATCGAGGGCGTCGAGGTTGTCGCCCGCGCGGCGCTCGCGGCCACCGCGGTCGACGTGCTCGAGGCCGACGGGTACCTGCTCGGCACGCCCGCGAACCTCGGCTACATGTCCGGCGCGCTGAAGCACTTCTTCGACCAGGTCTACTACCCGGTGCTGGAGGAGACGCGCAAGCGGCCGTTCGCGGCCTACGTGCACGGCAACGAGGGGGTCGAGGGGGCGGTGCGGGCGATCGGCACCGTCACGACCGGCCTGGGCTGGCAGCAGGTCGCCGAGCCGGTGACCGTGATGGGCGCCCCGGACAAGCAGGACCTGGAGGCCTGCTGGGAGCTCGGGGCGACCGTGGCCGCCGGGCTGATGTAGGTCTCAGCCGGCCTCCAGGGCGAGGTCGTCGACGACCTTGGCCACGATCCGCTCGGGCGGGTCGGTCACGTCGACGGTGATCCCCGGCTCGTCGGGCTGCAGACCCTCCAGCGTCGCGAACTGCGACCGCAGCAGCGTGGGCGGCATGAAGTGCGTGCGCCCCGCCATCCGTTCCAGCAGCAGCGCCTGCTCCCCCGTCAGGTGCACGAAGAAGGTGTTCACCGCGCCCTCCCGCAGCACGTCGCGGTAGCTGCGGCGCAGCGCCGAGCAGGTCATCACCGTGGACACGCCCTGCCGGTGACGCTCGCGCACCCAGTCGGCCAGCGCACGCAGCCAGGGCCACCGGTCCCCGTCGTCGAGAGCCACCCCCGACGACATCTTCTCGATGTTGGCCGGCGGGTGGAAGTCGTCGCCCTCGGCGAACTCGTACTCCAGCCGGACCGCCAGCTGCTCGGCCACGGTGGTCTTGCCGACCCCGGATACCCCCATGACCACCAGATGGCGCGGCCCGGGCTCCGGCGAACTCGGCTGTCGGGGCATCAGCGCGGCTCCCTGTCGTCGCTAGGCTCCTGAGTATGGCCTCCACCCTGCACCACGGTGTGCTCGAGCGGATCGGCGCGGCCATCATCACCGGCACTTATCCCCCGGGGCACGTGCTCACCCTGGAGCGCCTGTGCTCGGAGCAGGCGGTGTCGCGCACGGTCGCGCGCGAGGTGGTGCAGGTGCTGCAGTCGATGGGCCTGGTGGCGAGCCGTCGCCGCACCGGCGTCACCGTGCTCCCGCGCAGCGGGTGGAACGTCTTCGACCCGTCGGTGATCCGCTGGCGGCTGGCCGGGCCCGAGCGCACCTCGCAGCTGCGCCAGCTCACCGAGCTGCGTGCGGCGATCGAACCGCCGGCCGCGGCCTCCGCCGCCGTCCACGCGAGCCCGAGCCGGCGCGCGCGGCTGGGCGAGCTCGCCGCGCTGCTGGAGGACGCCGGCGCGGCAGGCGACCTGGACACGTTCCTCGACCACGACGTGGAGTTCCACACCGTGGTGCTGCAGGCCTCCGGCAACGACATGTTCGCCGGGCTCACTGAGGTGGTCGAGGCAGTGCTGCGAGGACGCACCCGCCACCACCTGATGCCGGCCCATCCCAAGCCGGAGGCGCGCCGGCTGCACTCGGTCGTCGCCGACGCGGTCGCCGGCGGCGAGCCGGAGGTGGCGCAGGCGGCGATGACGGCGATCGTCGCCGAGGTCGTCGCCGAGGTCGCCCGGATGGGTCGCTAGAAGACGTACCAGAGCACCAGGCTGATGGCGAAGGCGGTCAGACCCAGCGTCGTCTCCATCACCGTCCAGGTCTTCAGCGTCGTCTTGACGTCCATGCCGAAGAAGCGGCTGACCAGCCAGAAGCCGGAGTCGTTGACGTGCGACAGCACGGTCGCGCCCGCCGCGATCGCGATCACCACCAGCACGAGGTGGAAGTCGCCGAGGTTCGCCCCGCTCGCCGCCGGCGCGATGAGCCCGGCGGCGGTCGTCAGCGCGACCGTGGCCGAACCCTGGGCGACCCGCAGGGCGGTGGCGATGACGAACGCCGCGACGACGACCGGCAGGCCGATCTCGCTCATCGACGTCGCCAGGCTCTCGCCGATGCCGCTGAGCTCGAGCACCCCGCCGAACATGCCGCCGGCGCCGGTGATCAGCACGATGGCCGCGATGGGCCCCAGCGAGCTGTTCAGCAGGTGCTCGACGTCACCCATCGTGCGCCCGCGGGTGCCGAGTACGGCGACCGCGACCAGCACCGTGACCAGCAGCGCGACCGGCGTCTGCC
>JALZDI010000150.1 GCA_030862655.1 Actinomycetota bacterium
GCGTGGAGGACAATGGCCGGGTGGGCGGCTGCGGCGCAGCGCTCGCGCGAACCCTCGCCGACGCGGACGTCGACACGCCGGTGCGGGTGCACGGCATCCCGCAGCGCTTCCTCGAGGCGGCCAAGCGGCCGGCGATCCTCGACGAGGTCGGCCTCAACCCCGAGGACCTGCTGCGGTCGGTGACCGACGGCCTCGCGCGGCTCGAGGACTGAGCCAGCGGACACGCGCCCATCGGCGCGTCTCGTATGGCGACGACCGGCCGGGTTAGTACTAATCTGACGATTAGCCTGCCAGCAGCCCATTGAGCGCCCGGATCGGAGTACGCCATGAGCCTCATGCGGACCAAGTCGGTCGAGCAGTCCATCGCGCAGACCGACGAGCCCCAGCACCGGCTCAAGAAGAGCCTGGGTGCGCTTGACCTCACCGTATTCGGCATCGGCGTCGTCATCGGCGGGGGGCTGTTCGTGCTCACCGGCCAGGCGGCCGCCTCCTACGCCGGACCGGCGATCTCGCTGTCGTTCGTGGTCGCGGCGGTCGCCTGCCTGCTGGCCGCGCTCTGCTACGCGGAGTTCGCGTCGACGGTGCCGGTGGCCGGCTCGGCGTACACGTTCTCCTACGCGACCCTCGGCGAGCTGATCGCCTGGATCATCGGCTGGGACCTCATCCTCGAGTTCGTCATCGGCGCGGCCGCGGTCGCCGCCGGCTGGTCGGGCTACCTGCAGGCGGTGCTGGCCGGCACGCCGCTGGAGATCCCGGCGTCCATGTCCGATGCCTCGGCAGGCGTCCTCAACCTCCCCGCCGGCCTGCTGGTGCTGGTGCTCACCGCCATCCTCATCGGCGGCATCAAGCTGTCCAGCGTCGTCAACCAGGTCGCGGTCGCGGTCAAGGTCGGCGTCGCGCTGCTGTTCGTGGTGGCCGGCGTCTTCTACGTCAACGGCGACAACCTGACCCCGTTCGTGCCGCCGGCCGCCGCTCCCGCCGAGCCCGCCGGGTTCATGGGCTCACCGCTGATCCAGACGGTCTTCGGCCTCGACCCGCAGGTCTTCGGCTTCGGCGGCGTGATCACCGGCGCCGCGGTGGTGTTCTTCGCGTTCATCGGGTTCGACATCGTCGCCACCACGGCGGAGGAGACCAGGCGGCCGCAGCGCGACCTGCCGCTGGGCATTCTCGGCTCGCTGGCGATCTGCACGGCGCTGTACTTCGCGGTCTCGCTGGTACTCACCGGCATGATGAGCTACCAGGACATCAACCCCAACGACGCGGCGCCGCTGTCGACGGCGTTCAGCAGCGTCGACCAGGAGGGCATCGCCCGCATCATCGGCATCGGCGCGGCCATCGGCATCATCGTTGTCGTGATGATCCTGCTGCTGGGCCAGACCCGGGTGGCCTTCGCCATGGCCCGCGACGGCCTGCTGCCACCGGTGTTCGCCAAGGTGCACCCGAGGTTCGGCACCCCCTACGTCGTCACCGCCACGGTCGGGGTGTTCGTGGCCGTGGTGGCCTCGTTCTTCAGCATCGACGAGCTCGCCGAGCTGGTAAACATCGGGACCTTGTTCGCGTTCGTGCTCGTCAGCGTCGGGGTCATCGTGCTGCGCCGCACCCGGCCCGAGCTGCCACGCGCCTTCCGCACCCCGCTGGTGCCGCTGGTGCCGATCGCGGCGGCGCTCATCTGCCTCTACCTGATGCTCAACCTCACCGGCGAGACCTGGGTGCGGTTCCTCGTGTGGATGGTCCTCGGGTTCGTCGTCTACTTCGTCTACGGCCGCGGCCACAGCCGGCTTGGTCGCGAGAGCACGCCGACGTCACGGCACTGACCTCGGGCGGCTGCCGCAGCCGCGGACCGCCCCCGGCGGTGCACCCGCATCGGGTCGTTAGGCTGGCCGGCAGCCATGAACTCCTCTGACGTCGTCGTCCTCGGCGCCGGGCCGGCCGGCCTGGCCGCGGCGTGGCGCGCCGCCCGGCGGGGGTTCTCGGTCACCGTGCTGGAGCGCTCCGCGCAGGTCGGCGGCCTGGCCGGCTCCTTCGACGTCGCCGGGCTCCGCGTCGACCACGGCAGCCACCGGCTGCACCCGGCCACGCCGCACCGGGTGCTCGCCGACCTCACCGAGCTGCTCGGCGACGACCTGCAGACCCGTCACCGTCGGGGGCGGCTGCGGCTGCACGAGGCGTGGGTGTCGTACCCGCTGCAGGCCGGCGAGCTGCTGCGGGCGATGCCTCCGCGGATGGCGGTCGGCATCGCGCGCGACGCGGCCACCGGCCCGCTGCGCAGGGCGGCCCACGACACCTACGAGGCGGAGCTGCGCGCGGGGCTCGGTCCGACCGTCTACGACGCCGTGCACGGCCCCTTCGCGGAGAAGCTGTGGGGCCTGCCCGGCTCGCAGATCGCCGGTGAGCAGGCTCGGCGCCGGGTGACCGGCAACAGCCCCTGGAAGGTCGCCGGCCGGGTGCTGCGCGGCGGGAGCACCGCGCGCGGCAGCGACCAGGGCAAGATGTTCCACTACCCGCGGCGCGGCTTCGGGCAGATCACCGACCGGCTGGCCGAGGCGGCCGTCAACGCCGGGGCCGAGATCCGCCTGCAGGCCGAGGTCGACGGCATCGCCCCGACCTACGAGGACGTGCGGGTGCACACCCGCGGCGGTGACGTGCTGCACGCCGGCATCGCGTTCTCCACGCTGCCGCTGCCGGTGCTGGGACGGCTCACCAGCCCGGGGCCGTCGCTGCAGGCGGTGGAGGCGGCCGCCGGGCTGCGGCTGCGCGCGATGGTCCTGGTCTACCTGGTGCACGCCGGCGGGCGCTGGAGCGAGTACGACGCGCACTACCTGCCGGTGTCGGACACGCCGGTGACCCGGCTGTCCGAGCCGGCCAACTACCGCGACTCGGCCGACGACCCCAGCGACCACTCCGTGCTCTGCGCGGAGATCCCGTGCAGCGTCGGCGATGCCATCTGGACCGCCTCCGACGACGACCTCGCCACCGTGGTCGAGGACGCGCTCGCCCGCCACGACCTGCCGCCGGTGCGGCGTGCCGGGGTTGTCGTGCGCCGGCTGCCGGCGGTCTACCCGGTCTATGACGTCGGCTACGAGCAGCGGCTGCGGGGAATCGATGCGTGGGTCGCCAGCGTTCCCCAGATCGTCACGTTCGGACGGCTCGGGCTGTTCGCGCACGACAACAGCCACCACGCGATGCTGGAGGCGTACGAGGCCGTCGACGCCCTGGGACTCGACGGGCGCTTCGACCTCGCCCGGTGGCGGGTGCAGCGCGCCAGGTTCGCCGGGCACGTGGTGGAGGACTGAGCAGCGTCGACGACCCGAGGGGGTCGGGACGGACCTTCAGCGACCGCAGGAGTGGAAATGCAGGACCCGATGGGGCTGGTGCACGTCGTCGACGACATCCCCGAGCTGGCGGGCAGGCAGGGCGACCCTGCCGGTCTGGTGCTGGTGCACGCGCTGGACGGGTTCCTGGACGCCGGCGGTGCGGGCCGGCTGGCCGCGGCGCAGCTGGCCGAGGGCAGCCGGGTCGTGGCCAGCTTCGACCTCGACCAGCTCTACGACTACCGCGGGCGCCGTCCGCCGCTGACGTTCCGCGAGGACCACTACGAGGACTACGAGGCGCCGCGGCTGCTGCTGCGGCTGGCCCGCGACGGTGCCGGCACGCCGTTCCTGCTGCTGACCGGACCGGAGCCCGACTACCAGTGGGAGCGGTTCGCCGAGGCGGTGCGCGGCCTGCTGGACCGGTTCGGAGTCGCCCGGACGCTCGGCATGGGAGCGGTCCCGATGGCGCTCCCGCACACCCGGCCCCCGATGCTCACCGTGCACTCGGCGCAGCCGGAGGAGCTGGAGACGGAGAACATCTGGAAGGGCAACCTCCGCGTGCCCGGCAGCGCCGCGGCCGTGCTCGAGCTGCGCCTCGGGCAGTGGGGGCACCGGTCGATGGGCTTCGTCGCGCATGTCCCGCACTATGTCGCCCAGCACGACTACCCGCAGGCCGCCGTCGAGCTCGTGCAGGCGGTCGGGCGGCAGACCGGGCTCGACCTGACTCCCGGCCCGCTGGTGGAGGCCGCCTCCCGGCGCGCCACCGAGATCGCCGAGCAGGTCGAGGCCTCCGACGAGATCCGTGAGGCGGTGACCGCGCTCGAGCAGCAGTACGACGCGTTCACCCGGGCCGCGGAGTCCTCCCTGCTGGCCGAGGACACGCCGCTGCCGTCGGCGGAGGAGCTCGGGGCTGAGTTCGAGCGGTTCCTCGCCGGGCTCGACCGCCGCGACGAGTGAGCCGTGGCCCGGCCGTCGCCTCGTGACATGAAACGATGCCGTCGTGCCGCAGACCCTCGAAGAGATCGTTGACCTGCTCGACCTCGAGCCGATCGAGGTCGACCTCTACCGCGGACGCCAGCCCAAGACGAGCATGCAGCGCGTGTTCGGCGGGCAGGTGGCCGCGCAGGCGCTGCGAGCGGCCTACTCCTCGGCGCCCGAGAGCCGCTGGGCGCACTCGCTGCACTCCTACTTCCTGCGCGGCGGCGATCCCGCGACGCCGATCATCTACGACGTCGAGCGGATCCGCGACGGTCGCTCCTTCAGCACCCGCCGGGTGGTGGCCCGCCAGCACGGCAGCGCGATCTTCTACCTGACCGCCTCGTTCCAGGTCGAGGAGGACGGGTTCGACCACCAGGACCGGATGCCCGACGTGCCCGCCGCCGAGGACTGCCCGACGATGGCCGAGATGTACCGGCGGCTCACCGGGCGGCAGTCGGCGGCCGAGGGCTGGCAGAGCGAGTGGGCGGCGCTCGACGTCCGGCACGCCGGCGACTCCGGTCGCAGCAGGACGCTGCCCGCCGACGAGCGGCCCGCGCAGTCCCGGCTGTGGTTCCGCGCCGCCGGCAAGCTCGGCGACGACCGGCTGCTCAACGACTGCGTCCTGACCTACGCGAGCGACCTCACCCTGCTCGGGGTCTCGTTGGTGCCCCACCCCGCGATGATCGGCGAGCCGAGGGTGCAGGCGGCCTCCCTCGACCACGCGCTGTGGTTCCACCGGCCGTTCCGCGCCGACGAGTGGCTGCTCTACGACCAGGTGTCGCCCTCGGCCAGCGGCGCCCGAGGCTTCTCCCTGGGACGCGTGTTCACCGTCGACGGCCGGCTGGTGGCCTCGGTCGCCCAGGAGGGCCTGGTCCGCCCGCGCTGACGCCGACCGACACGGCGTGGCCGGGGTCACGCCGGACCCCGGTGTCGCCGCCGCCCCGCGCGTGCCAGACTGAGCCCCGACGAGTTGTCGACAGCTCGCGCGCTCCGGGGTCGGTGAGATTCCGAACCGGCGGTGACAGTCCGCGACCCGGCTCGACGTCCACGTTCGTGGCGAAGGGCCGGTTGACCCGGTGGAACTCCGGGACCGACGGTGAAAGTCCGGATGGGAGGATGCGCGCGGCCCGTCGCCGGCCCCGTTCTCGCCCCGCGGTGACCCTCACCGTCGCGC
>JALZDI010000018.1 GCA_030862655.1 Actinomycetota bacterium
GCACGTCGGCGGCCTGGCCCGTGCCGGCGTGGTGGCCGTGCGTGTCGTCGGCGGCGGCGAGCTCGAGCACCGGCGCCGGGTGTTCGGGCTCGGGTGCGCCGGGCTCGACCTGCTCGACCCAGCGGGCGACCTCACCGTCGGAGTAGGTCTGGACGGCGGGGAAGGCCATCCGGTCGACGTCCTCGGGGAACGTGCCGACCGAGACCTCGAACTCGGTGAACTGGTCCGGCGCCAGCCCGCCGTCCCGGGCGGTCCAGGTGATCCTGGTGACGGCCTCGGTCAGGGTGGCGCCGTTGACCTCGACCGGCTGGTCGAGTCTGGTGGGCTCGGCCTGCACGGTCCAGCCGGGGACCGGCTTGGTGCTGACCGAGGCGAACGGGGTATCCGTGGGCAGCTGCACGACCAGCCTGGTGGTGCTGGCGGAGTCGGACTCGTTGGGCACGCGGAACACGAGCTTGCCGAACCCGCCCGGAGCGGCGTCCGGCGACGACACGGTCACATGCGCCGCGGCCGGGACCGCGGCGACGACGACGGCGGCCGCGGCAAGGGCGACCGTGGAGACGAGCCGGCGTGGGAAGACAGGGGTAGGCATGGTGGCCCCTTCGGGGGTGAGTGAGACGAACGCGGACGAAGCGACGGGCGCCGGGTGGCACCGTCGCGTGGGTCACTCACTCAGCGGGGAGGCCCGCGCTCCCACCAGGCGTCGGCGGTGACGCGTCGGCGAGGCCGTGTGGCCGCCTGGACCGGCACGGGCTGTGGGCGCCCGCCGTACTCGGCCAGGGGTACGTCGAGCATCCGCACGGCGCGAAGCGCGAGGGCGTCGAGCATGCCGCAGAGCCACTGCTCGCCACGCCGCAGTACGACCGCGGTCAGCAGCACGGCCGCCAGATGCCCGGCCAGCATGGTCGCTTCGGTCGCGGCCAGGGTGGCGTCAGCGGTCGAGCCGTGCACATGGGTGCCCACCGACGACGGCGTCGGCGTCCGGGCGAACACGGCGTGCAGGCCCGCCTGGGCCGCCAGCAGCACCGCCAGCAGCCGGGGGACGGTCCAGTGCGCCCGGCTCAGGGCGAGCGCGACCGCCGAGACGCTCGCGGCGGCGCCCAGGGTCGCGGCCGCGCTCGGTGGGTGGCCTGCGGCCGCAATGTGACCGCCCAGCGCCAGCAGCGTCGCGGCGGCACCGACGGCCAGTCCGCGCACCACGAGCCAGACACCATGGGTGCCGGTCGGGCGGTGGTCGGTCACGCAGGTAGTACGGCGCTGCGCGCCGTTCGGATGGTCGTGGACGCGGGGAGGCCGCGAGACCGCGCGTGCGGCACCGTGCATCGTGACCCCCCTTCGCACGATGAGGGTACTGCGGTCAGCGGCCGGCGCCGAGGGACTGGCGGATGATGCGGTCGGCGGCGCGCTGGAAGCCGGTGACGATGGCCTGGATCGTCAGCGGGCGCAGCCGCTCGACCGTTCGCGCGAGGTCCTCGCCGGTGGCGCCGCCGTGCGCCTCGCGGTAGGGCTCGACGATGTGCCGGCGCAGGATCGCGCTGAGCTCCTCGGCGAGGTCGGAGGTCGCCCGGTCGATCGCCGTACCCGCCTCCCGTACGCTGTCCAGCGGCAGCCGCATCTCCAGCAGCCGGACGGCGACGTCGAGGGCCGGCGTGGTGCGGTAGCGGCCACGCCCGGCCGGCTCGACCGCACCGATCGTGGTCAGCGCCTCCAGCGTCTCGGCGTCGAGACGGCGGCCCACCCGCTGCTGCAGCGTCCTGCGGTCGATCTCCTCACCCTGCTCGGGCACCCACGGCGCGAGCAGGATGCGCTGCGCGGTGATCTCCTCGACCGAGGCGTCCTCGGGGATGCTGTTGAGGTAGCGCTCGATCGCGGTCAGCGCGAAGCCGTGGGCCTGCAGCTCGCGGATCAGCTCCAGCCTCGCCCGGTGCTGCGGCCCGTAGTAGCCGACCCGGCCCCGGCGCAGCGGCGGCGGGATGAGACCGAGGCTGGCGTAGTAGCGCGTCGTACGCACGGTCAGTCCGACCGCGAACGCGAGCTCGTCGATCGTCACCAGGTCAACCGCTGCGTCGGTCGCGGACGCCGTGGATGCCATGGGTGCCGTGGCCATCGTCTCCGCCCTCCGTGCTTCCCAGCGTGTCCCGCGCCATACTACCGTGACAGTAGATCTGGCACACTGCTCGCGACGCAGTGCTGCAGTATCGAGAAGGACGGGACGTGCCATGAAGCTGTCGATGCCGCTGACGTACTCTGGTGAGCCCAAGGAGGCCGTCGAGCAGGTCGTCGCCCTGGAGAAGGCCGGCCTCGACGTCGTCTGGGTCGCGGAGGCCTACGGGTTCGACAGCCCGACGCTGATGGGCTACCTGGCCGCGAAGACCGAGACGATCACGATCGGCTCGGCCATCCTCAACATCTACTCCCGTACCCCGGCGCTGATCGCGCAGACCGCCGCCGGCCTCGACTACCTCAGCGACGGCCGGGCGATCCTCGGGATCGGCGCCTCCGGCCCTCAGGTCATCGAGGGCTGGCACGGCGTGCCGTACTCCAAGCCGCTCGGCCGCACCCGCGAGATCGTCGAACTGGTACGCCGGGCGCTCCGCCGTGAGGTGCTCACCAACGAGGGCGTCATCGACCTGCCCCTGCCGCCCGAGCGGGGCACCGGGCTGGGCAAGCCGCTGAAGATGCTCACCCACCCGGTGCGCGACAGCATCCCGATCTACATCGCGTCGCTGGGGCAGAAGAGCGTGCAGGCGACCGCGGAGATCGCCGACGGGTGGCTGCCGTTCCTCTTCGTGCCCGAGAAGGCCGGTGACGTGTGGGGCAAGGCACTGGAGGCCGGCAACGCCCAGCGCGACCCGTCGCTGGCGCCCCTGGAGATCGCGGCCGGCGGCATGCTCGCCGTCGGCGACGACGTGAAGGGCCTGCTCGACTTCGTCCGTCCGATGGTGGCGCTCTACGTCGGCGGCATGGGGGCACGCGGGAAGAACTTCTACAACGACCTGGCCTGCCAGTACGGCTTCGAGGCCGAGGCCAGGAAGATCCAGGACCTCTACCTCGACGGGCGCAAGAAGGAGGCCGAGGAGGCCGTGCCGCTCGAGCTGCTGGAGCTGGGCAACCTGGTCGGACCCGAGTCCTACGTCAAGGAACGGCTGCGGGCGTTCCACGACTCCGGGGTCACCACGCTGCAGATCACGCCGGTCGCCGACGACCCGGTGGCGCTGGTCGGTCAGGTCCGGGAATGGCTGGCCTGAGAGAGGCAAGGAGCCCGAGGTGAGCATGCCGCGAGACCTCTTCACCGAGGACCACGAGGCCTTCCGCAGCAGCGTGCGGACCTTCATCGACAAGGAGATCACGCCGCACTACGAGACGTGGGAGCAGGAGGGTGTCGTCTCCCGTGAGGTGTGGCGGGCGGCCGGCAGGCAGGGGCTGCTCGGCTACTTCGTCGACGAGACGTACGGCGGGGGCGGCATCGACGACTACCGCTACGGGGTCGTGATCGCCGAGGAGCTCGCCCGCGCCGGCGTCAGCGGCGCGGCGTTCCCGCTGCACAACGACATCATCGGCCCCTACCTGCAGCGCCTGGCGACCGACGAGCAGAAGCGCCGGTGGCTTCCCGGGTTCTGCTCCGGTGACATCATCACCGCGATCGCCATGACCGAGCCGGGCGCCGGCAGCGACCTGCAGGGCATCCGCACCACCGCGGTCGACAAGGGCGACCACTACGTCCTCAACGGGCAGAAGACCTTCATCAGCAACGGCATCCTCGCCGACCTGGTGATCGTGGTCGCCCGCACCGACCCCGCAGCGGGCGCCCGTGGCATCAGTCTGCTGGTGGTGGAGCGGGGGATGGGCGGCTTCGAGCGCGGCCGCAATCTCGCCAAGGTGGGGCAGAAGTCGCAGGACACCGCCGAGCTGTTCTTCGACAACGTGTTGGTCCCCAAGGACAACCTGCTCGGCCAGCTCGGCAACGGGTTCATCCACCTGATGGAGAACCTCAACCAGGAGCGGCTCGGCATCGCCGTCGCCGCGGCCGCCGCCTGCGAGCAGATCCTCCAGCTCGCCCTGGACTACAGCAAGGAGCGCGAGGCGTTCGGACGGCCCATCGGGAAGTTCCAGCACAACCGGTTCGTGCTGGCCGAGATGGCCACCGAGACCACGATCGCGCGGGTGTTCGTCGACCGGTGCGTGCAGGCCCACCTGGCGGGCACCCTCGACCAGGCCGAGGCGTCGATGGCCAAGTGGTGGACCACCGAGCTGCAGAAGCGCATCGTCGACCAGGCGGTGCAGCTGCACGGCGGCTACGGCTACATGCTGGAGTACCCGGTGGCCCGGGCCTACGTCGACAGCCGCATCCAGACGATCTACGGCGGCACCACCGAGATCATGAAGGAGATCATCGGCCGGTCCCTCGGCGTCTGACGTTCCCGCGCCCTTCGCGCCGAGACTGCGCAGGTGGCCCGCCCCTCCCGGCGAGACTGCGCGGGTGCACCGCCCCTTCGTGTCGAGGCTGCGCGGGTGCGCCATCGCTTCGTGTCGAGGCTGCGCGAGCGCCCCGACTCCCTTGCGCGCCGTGCGACGTCAGGTGACGGATGTGCTGCTGTCGCGGCGCGTTGGACGACGACCGCGTCAACTGGTGGCTCGGAGCGACCGAGACTTTGGTCCCGAGACCCCCTCGTTTCGGGAGGAAAGCGGGCGCTGAGTGCGCTGCGTAGCCGTACTCTTACTGAGTCCGACTTGCCGTATATGAGTCAGACATTCCTTTTCGTTCAGCGCCGCGCCCTGTGGCCGCGCGCTCGACCTCCACGAGGCAGGTATTCCACATGAGCACCATCCACACCTGGGCCGGTAGCTGGGTCGCCACCGCGGCGGCCGCCGCTCTCATCGCCACCGTGGCCCCCGGGGCGCACGCGGCCGGTGTCCGTGACGCGGACCGTGACGGCATCCCCAACAGCTGGGAGCGCACGCACGCGATGAACCCGCACCGCGCCGCCGACGCACTGCGAGACTTCGACCACGACCGGCTGACCAACCTGCGCGAGTACCGGTTGCGCATCCGGATCCGCGACGAGGACAGCGACAACGACGGCATGGACGACGGCGACGAGGTGCGCGACGACTACCGCTCCACCGACGTCGACGACCGCAACACCGACGACGACCCGCTGCTCGACGGTGACGAGGACGCCGACCGTGACGACGTGGACAACGAGGATGAGGACGACGTCCGCGAGAGCTGTCTGTTCGACGACGACGACCGCGACGGCGACAGCGTCGATGACGAGGACGAGAACGAGCTGCACCTCGAGGTCGGCGAGCGTGACGCCGACGGCGACCGCATCGGGGACGGCGCCGAGGACCACGACAACGACGGCGAGTCCAACGAGGACGAGGACGACTCCGACGACGACGCTTGCGACGGTGACCGCGACGACAACGGCGAGGATGACGAGGACGAGAACGACGTCTTCGGCTTCATCACGTCCTACGACGCAGGAACCGGTGTGCTCGAGGTGACCACCCGGTCCGGCAGCACGATGTCGGTGCAGGTCACCGACGACACCGAGATCGACTTCGAGTGCCAGGACGAGATCGCGGAGGGCGACGAGCCGGAGGCCACCATCGCTGACCTGCAGGCGGGCGTGAAGGTCGCGGAGATCGAGCTCGACGACGACGGCTCCCTGGAGGAGGTCGAGATCTACTTCCAGGCCTGACCGGCCGAACACCCCTGCGCCGAGACTGCCCGAAGCTCACCCCGTGAGACATTCGCGCAGTCTCGGCGCAATGGGGACGGGTTGAGCGATGTCCCCCGGGTGCGGCCGCGTCAGGGCTTCATGATGACCTTGACTGCGCCGTCGCGCTTCTTCTGGAACATCGCGTACGCCGCGGGCCCCTCGCTCAGTGGCACCCGGTGCGTGGCGAACTCGTCCACCCCGAGCGGGTCGTCGTCACCGGACAGCAGCGGCATGATGTCGTCGACCCACCGCTTCACGTTGGCCTGGCCCATCCGCAGTTGGATCTGCTTGTCGAACAGCGTCATCATCGGCATCGGGTCGGCCGCACCGCCGTACACGCCGATGATGGAGACCGTGCCGCCGCGCCGCACGATGTCGATCGCCTGCGTCAGTGCCGACAGCTTGTCGACGCCCGCGGTCTGCATCAGCTTCTGCGCCGCCGCGTCCGGCAGCAGCCCGGCCATCTTCTGCGCGATCCCCGCCGCCGGGGCGCCGTGCGACTCCATGCCGACCGCGTCGATCACCGAGTCGGCGCCTCGCCCGTC
Source organism: Actinomycetota bacterium (assembly GCA_030862655.1). The sequence continues at coordinate 6,275 of JALZDI010000018.1, forward strand.
GGTGAGCTCGCGTACCATGCCGCCGACGTCGTCGAGCGCGCGCAGGTCCAGGACTTCCACGCCGTTGCGGCGCGCGCGGTCCAGGCGCTCGGGCACCAGGTCGACGCCGATGACCCGAAGGCCCCGGTGGCGGGCGATGCGCGTGGCCATGTCGCCGATCGGGCCGAGCCCGAGTACGGCGAGGGTGCCGTTCTTGGGCGTGGCGGCGTACTCGACGGCCTGCCACGCGGTGGGGAGCACGTCGGAGAGGTACAGGAACCGGTCGTCGGGCGGCCCCTCCGGCACCTTCACCGGGCCGTAGTGCGCCTGCGGCACCCGCAGGTACTCCGCCTGGGCCCCGGGCACCTGGCCGTACAGCTTGGTGTAGCCGAACAGCGCCGCACCCATGCCCTGGTCGCGCACCTGGGTGGTCTCGCACTGGGTCTGCAGACCCTGGTCGCACATGAAGCAGGAGCCGCAGGCGATCTGGAACGGGACCACGACGCGGTCGCCGACGGCGAGGTCGGTGACCCCGCTGCCGACCTCCTCGACGACCCCCATCGGCTCGTGCCCGAGGATGTCGCCCTCGGTCATGAAGGGGGCCAGGACCGTGTACAGGTGCAGGTCGGAGCCGCACAACCCGCTGGAGGTGACGCGGATGATCGCGTCCGTGGGGTCGACGATCGCGGGGTCGGGCACCGTGTCCATCCGGACGTCGCCCTTGCCGTGCCATACGAGTGCCTTCATCTGACTGACTCCTGCCGAGGGTCGAGACGTCGTCAGGGGCCCCGTACCCGGCGCGGTCGATTGCACTCGTGCAAGCCGTCCTGAGAATCTGTTCAGATGAGCTCCATCACCCCTGCGCCCAAGCGGCCGCGCAGCAAGCTGGACAGACAGGTCGACGCGGTCATGGACGCCTCCCGCGTCATGGTCGCGGTCGTCGCGCAGTCGGTCGCGGAGGCCGAGGTGTCCGTGACGCTGCCCGGGCTGCGGGTGCTGGTGATGGTCCACCACAGCGACCGGCCGCTCAAGCTCGGCACGGTGGCCGAGGGCCTCGGCGTGCACCCGTCCAACGCCACCCGCACCTGCAGCAAGCTGGTCGACGCCGGCCTGCTGGACCGGCGCGACGACCCGGCCGACCGGCGCAGCCTTGCGCTCACCCTCACCCCGAAGGGGCAGAGGTTCGTCGACTCGGTGCTGGAGCGCCGACGCCAGACCTTCGAGCGCATGCTCACCAAGATGTCGGCGACCGACCGCGACCGGCTGACCGACACACTGCGGGAGTTCGCCAAGGCCGCCGGGGAGACGCCGGAGGAGCACGCGGCAGCCTTCGGCTGGCTGCGCTAGTGGCTGTTTACGCGGTGCTCGAGCGGTGACTAATGTCGACGAGGTCGGGCCGGTGTCGGGAGGAGCTGCGCATGGGAGTGCGGACCTTCCTCGAGGGGTGGCCGGTCTACCGCCAGCTCACCGGTCAGGACCCGCTCGGGCGAGGTGACTCCGCCCGGTCGCGCTGGGCCGACGAGGTCGCCCCACGCACCAGCGAGGCCGACCGGGTCGTGGGGTCGATCTGCCCCTACTGCGCCGTCGGCTGCGGCCAGCGCATCTACGTCAAGAACGACCGGATCACCCAAATCGAGGGCGACCCGGACAGCCCCGTCTCCCGCGGGCGTCTCTGCCCCAAGGGCAGCGCGACCCTGCAGCTGGTGCACGCCCCCGACCGGGTGACCACGGTGCGCTACCGCCGTCCCCACGGCACCGAGTGGGAGGACCTCGACCTCGACACCGCCCTCGACATGATCGCCGACCGGGTCATCACGACCCGGCGCGAGACCTGGCAGCAGGAGCAGGACGGCAAGACGCTGCGCCGCACCATGGGCCTGGCGAGCCTCGGAGGAGCGACCCTCGACAACGAGGAGAACTACCTCATGAAGAAGCTCTACACCGCGCTCGGCGCGGTCCAGGTCGAGAACCAGGCCCGGATTTGACACTCCTCCACTGTCCCCGGTCTGGGGACGTCGTTCGGTCGCGGCGGCGCCACGACCTTCCAGCAGGACCTGGCCAACTCCGACTGCATCGTCATCCAGGGCTCGAACATGGCCGAGAACCACCCCGTCGGGTTCCAGTGGGTGATGGAGGCCAAGGAGCGGGGTGCCACGGTCATCCACGTCGACCCCAGGTTCACCCGCACCTCGGCGGTCGCGGACCTGCACGTCGCGCTGCGCGCCGGGTCCGACATCGCCTTCCTCGGCGGCCTGGTCAACTACGTGCTGGCCAACGACCTGTACTTCCGCGAGTACGTCACCGCCTACACCAACGCGGCTGCCATCGTCGGTGAGGGGTTCCAGGACACGGAGGACCTGGACGGGCTGTTCTCCGGCTTCGACCACCACTCGGGCTCCTACGAGGCGACCAGCTGGGAGTACGAGGGCGTGACCGCCACGCCGGCGGCCGGGCACCGCGACCCCCACGAGGCGGGGGGTCCTCCCCCCGGCCGGTCGTCCGGCCGGTCCCACGCGGAGACCGCCGGCTCGGGCGGGCCCACCGTGCGCGGCAAGCCGCACCGCGACGAGACCCTGCAGCACCCCCGGTGCGTCTTCCAGATCCTCAAGCGGCACTTCGCCCGCTACACCCCCGAGGTGGTCTCCGACATCTGCGGCGTCCCGGAGGAGCGCTTCCTGCGGGTGGCGGAGGCACTCACCCGCAACAGCGGGCGGGAGCGCACCAGCGCCTTCTGCTACGCCGTCGCCTGGACCCAGCACACGGCCGGCGTCCAGGCGATCCGCACGGCCGCGATCCTGCAGCAGCTGCTGGGCAACATCGGCCGGCCCGGCGGCGGCATCCTCGCCCTGCGCGGGCACGCCAGCATCCAGGGGTCGACCGACATCCCGACGCTGTTCAACCTGCTGCCCGGCTACATCCCGATGCCGCACGCCGACGCACACCTGGACCTGGACTCGTTCGTCGCCGAGGACGCCGGCGCCACCGGCTTCTGGGGCAACATGCGGTCGTACGCCGTCAGCCTGCTGAAGTCGTGGTGGGGCGACGCCGCGACCGAGGACAACGACTACTGCTTCGACTACCTCCCGCGACTGACCGGCAACCACGGCACCTACCAGACCGTCCTCGACCAGATCGAGGGCACGTGCAAGGGCTACTTCCTGGTCGGCCAGAACCCCGCGGTGGGCTCGGCCAACGGCAGGCTGCAGCGGCTGGGGCTGGCCAGCCTCGACTGGCTGGTGGTCCGGGACATGTCCATGATCGAGTCCGCGACCTTCTGGAAGGACGGGCCGGAGGTCGAGACCGGCGAGATGCGGGCCGCGGACATTGGCACGGAGGTGTTCTTCCTGCCCGCGGCCGCGCACGCCGAGAAGGACGGGTCCTTCACGAACACCCAGCGGCTGCTGCAGTGGCACCACGCCGCGACCGAGCCGCCCCGCGACGCTCGCAGCGACCTGTGGTTCTACTACCACCTCGGCAAGCGCATCCGCGCCAAGCTCGCCGGCTCCACCGACGAGCGCGACCGGCCGGTGCTCGACCTGACCTGGGACTACCCCGAGCAGGGGCCGACCGCCGAGCCCAGCGCAGACGCCGTGCTGCGCGAGATCAACGGCTTCGGCCCCGACGGGACGCTGTCGTCCTACACCGAGCTCAAGGACGACGGGTCCACCCGCTGTGGCTGTTGGATCTACTGCGGCTGCTATGCCGACGGGGTCAACCAGACCGCGCGTCGCAAGCCCGGCAGCGAGCAGAGCTGGGTCGCGCCGGAGTGGGCCTGGGCCTGGCCGGCGAACCGCCGCATCATCTACAACCGCGCCTCGGCGGACCCCGACGGCAGGCCGTGGAGCGAGCGCAAGGCCTACGTCTGGTGGGACGCCGAGCAGGGCACGTGGACGGGGCACGACGTGCCGGACTTCATCGCCGACCGCCCGCCCGACCACGTGCCGGCGGAGGACGCGACCGGGCCGGATGCGATCGGCGGCCGTGACCCGTTCATCATGCAGACCGACGGCAAGGCGTGGCTGTACGTGCCCGCGGGGCTCGCGGACGGCCCGCTGCCGGCGCACTACGAGCCGCCCGAGTCGCCGGTGCGCAACCGGCTGTACGGCCAGCAGACCAACCCGGCCCGCGAGCGGTACCCCCACCCCGCCAACCCGCTCAACGACGGCGACGGGCACGGGGTGTTCCCGTTCGTTTTCACGACCTACCGGTTGACCGAGCACCACACCGCGGGCGGCATGAGCCGCGGCCTTCCGTACCTGGCCGAGCTGCAACCGGAGATGTTCTGCGAGGTGTCCACGGCGCTCGCGCGGGAGCGCGGGCTCACCCATGGCGGCTGGGCCACGATCGTGACCACGCGCGCCGCGATCGAGGCGCGGGTGCTGGTGACCGACCGGATGCGCCCGCTGCGCGTCGAGGGCCGGCGGATCCACCACGTCGGCCTGCCGTACCACTGGGGCAACAACGGGATCAGCCCCGGCGACTCGGCCAACGATCTTGTCAACGTGACGCTGGACCCGAACGTGCACATCCAGGAGAAGGTCGGCACCTGCGACATCCGGCCCGGCCGCCGCCCTCGCGGCCGTGCGAGGCTGCAGATGGTGCAGGAGTACCGGCGTCGCGCCGGCATCGACGACCGGAAGGACACGCCATGAGCGCACCCCACGCGAGCCAGCCGCGGATGGGCTTCTTCACCGACACCAGCCTGTGCATCGGCTGCAAGGCCTGCGAGGTCGCCTGCAAGACGTGGAACAACGTGCCCGGAGGCGACATCGAGCTGACCGGGATGTCGTACGACAACACCCAGGAGCTGGGGGCGAACAGCTGGCGGCACGTGGCGTTCATCGAGCAGTCCACGCCGGTGGCCACCACCACGGACCTGGGGCTGCCCGAGGTCGGCGTGCCCGACCCGCAGGGCGGGATGGAGCCCGACACCGAGGTCCGCTGGCTGATGTCCTCCGACGTGTGCAAGCACTGCACGAACGCGGCCTGCCTGGACGTCTGCCCGACCGGCTCCTTGTTCCGCACCGAGTTCGGCACGGTGGTGGTCCAGCCCGACATCTGCAACGGCTGCGGCTACTGCGTGCCCGCGTGCCCGTACGGCGTGATCGACCAGCGCGAGGAGGACGGACGCGTCTTCAAGTGCACGCTGTGCTACGACCGGCTCAAGGTCGGCGAGGAGCCGGCCTGCGCGAAGGCGTGCCCGACCGACTCGATCCAGTTCGGCGAGGTCGACGCACTGCGTGAGCGTGCCCGGCAGCGGGTCGACGAGCTGCACGAGCGGGGCGTCGACGTGGCCCGGCTGTACGGCCAGGACCCCCAGGACGGCGTCGGCGGCGACGGCGCGTTCTTCCTGCTGCTCGACGAGCCGGAGGTGTACGGCCTGCCGCCGGACCCGGTCGTCACGACCCGCGACCTGCCGGCGATGTGGAAGCAGGTCGGGCTCGCGGCGGGGTCGCTGCTGGCGGCCGGGGTCGGCGCGTTCGTCGGGGGCCGCCGGTGACGAGCCAGGAGGCGCGTGCGGCACGGGCCGGTGAGGGGTCCGCCGAGCAGCACCGCTCCTACTACGGGCGGCCGGTGATCAAGCCGCCGGTGTGGAAGCAGCCGGATGTGCCCGTCTACCTGTTCCTGGGCGGCCTGGCCGGGGCGTCCGCGGTGCTGGCCCTGT
>JALZDI010000151.1 GCA_030862655.1 Actinomycetota bacterium
CCGACGCCCTGGCCGGAGTGGACCGGTTCCTGGCCCTGCATCTGGGGCTGGGCTACGAGTGCTGCCACGTGGTCGGCGGCGCGGTCGGCGCGTTCGCCACGACCAAGCTGCGCGCGCGGTTCACCGGCACCGCCTCACACGCGGCCGCGGCCCCCGAGCAAGGCCGCAACGCGCTGGCGGCGGCCGCCGCCGGCACCTTGGCCGTGCTCGGCCAGCCCCGCTGGGCCGGAACCGACACCCGCGTCAACGTCGGCACCCTGCACGCGGGCGACAACGTCAACATCGTCCCCGCCTGGGCCGAGCTGACCGCCGAGACCCGTGCCCTGGACGCGCAGGTGCAGACGGAGCTCACCGGTCGCGTGGAACGCGCGCTGCACGGCGCCGCGGACACCTACGGATGCTCCGTGCAGGTGGTGCATACCGGCGGTTCCACGACTATGGACTCCGACGAGGGGCTGGCGCAGGCCGTGTGTGCGTCCGCGACGGACCTCGGTGGCACCGCCCAGACGTTCGGCGACATGCCCGGCAGCGACGATGCCAGCCTGTTCATGGCCGACGTGCAGTCCCGCGGCGGCACTGCGGCCTACGTCCTCGTCGGTGCCGACAACCCCGCCCCGCACCACAACCCCGCCTTTGACGTCGACGAGCGCGCCCTCGGCTTCAGTGTCGACCTCCTGGAGTCGGTACTGCGGAACAACCAAGCGGCGTGAGCCGTCGACGCGAGGTGGTGCGTGGTGAACACGCGCGCGCAGTCCCGCTCGGTGCGGGCGTACGACGAGGTGCGCCGGCTGATCATCGAGGGCACGCTGCAGCCGGGCGACCGCATGAACGTGCGGCTGCTCTGCGAACGGCTGGGGGTGTCGTCCACCCCGGTCAAGGCGGCGCTGGCCGCGCTGGCCCGCGACGGGCTGGTCAGGTCGCGGACCAACCGGGGGTACTTCGTGACCGTGCTGGGCGAGCAGGACGTGCGCGAGCTGTTCGAGCTGCGCGAGGCGTTGGAGCCCTTTGCGGTCCGGCGGGCGGTGGGCGACGGGGCCGCGGCAGCGGCGCTGGACGAACTGCGCGGCCTGACCGAGGCGCAGCGCGACGCGGCGGACGCCGCGGACCTGGCCGGCTACAACGACCTGAACCTCCGGTTCCACCAAATGCTGTGGCAGCTGGCCGGAAACCGGCGACTGACCCAGCTGATGGACAACATCGTGGGACAGATGAGCCTCGTGACCACCTTCACCTCTCGGGCACCAGGCCGGCTCGAGCACGCAATCGCCGAGCACACCGCGATCGTCCAGATGTGTGCGGACCGACAGCTGGAGGAGCTCGGCGAGCTGGTGGCCCGGCACGTGCGCGACTCCTACGCCGCCTACCTGCGCATGGTCACGTGGACGTCCTGACGAGCCCCTACCCGCCCCACGCCGGCAGGAAGGCGCCATGAGCTACTCGATGCTGACCCACCTGGAGTGCTCGCGCACCGGCGAGTCGCACGAGGCCGACACGGTGCAGCAGCTGAGCCGGGCCGGGGCGCCGCTGCTCGCCCGCTACGACCTGGCCGCGGTGCGTGAGGCCGCCTCCCCGGACACGATCGCGCGCCGCTCCCCGGACCTGTGGCGCTATCACGAGCTGCTTCCGGTGCGCGACCCCGCGCACGTCACCAGCCTGGGCGAGGGCATGACCCCGCTGCTGCCGCTGCCGCGCTACGGCTCCTCCCTCGACCTGCCCGGCCTACTGATGAAGGACGAGTCGCTCATGCCGACGGGCACGTTCAAAGCCCGCGGTGCCGCGGTGGGGGTGTCGCGGGCCCACGAGCTGGGGGTGACGTCGGTGGCGATGCCCACCAACGGCAACGCCGGGGCGGCTTGGTCGGCCTACGCCGCTCGGGGCGGGCTGCGCAGCCTGGTGGTGATGCCGACCGACGCGCCGAGCGTCACCCGCGCCGAATGCGCTGCCGCCGGCGCCGAGCTGTACCTGGTCGACGGGCTCATCCAGGACGCCGGGGTGATCGCGCAGGCTGCCGCGGCAGAGCGGCCCGGCTGCCAGGACGTGTCCACCCTCAAGGAGCCCTACCGGGTCGAGGGCAAGAAGACGATGGGCTACGAGATCGTCGAGCAGCTCGGCTGGCGGGCCCCCGACGTGATCGTCTACCCCGCCGGCGGCGGGGTCGGGCTGATCGCCATCCACAAGGCGTTGAGCGAGCTGGTCGAGCTGGGCTGGATCGGCCCCCGCATGCCGCGGCTGGTTGCGGTGCAGGCGGCCGGCTGCCGACCGCTGGTCGACGCCTTCGACGCCGGGCACACGCACAGCGACCCACCCGAGCATCCGCAGACGGTCGCGTTCGGTGTCAACGTGCCCAAGCCGCTCGGTGACTTCCTGGTGCTGTCCTCGGTGCGCGAGACCGGTGGCACCGCCGTTGCGGTCACCGACGAGGAGCTGTTGGCCGAGGTGGGCGCGCTCGCGGCTCAGGAGGGGATGTTCGTCTGTCCCGAGGGAGCCGCGGCGATGGCGGCGGTGCGGCGGCTGCGGGAGCGGGGGTGGCTGACGGGGCGTGAGGAGGTCGTGGTGCTCAATACCGGCACCGGGCTGAAGTACCCCGACACCGTGGCGCACCAGCCGTCCGTCCTGCGACCTACCGACCGCGCGCGGGGGGTGGTCTAGGCTCCCAGTGCCGGCCGTTAAGGGCCCTGCTCGAAGTCCTCCGGCGCGAACTCCCTCGGCTCCACGAGCACCAGCCAGTTGCCGGTGTTGTCGCGCATGACCGCCTCGACGCCGTACGGCCGGTCCGACGGCTCCTGGAGGAAGGTCACGCCCTTGGCGCTGAGCTCGTCGTACGTCTTCTTGCAGTCGTCGACGCGCAACCCGAGACCGCCCATCTGCCCCTTCTCCAGCTGACCGCGCACGAAGTCGGCCGCGTCGGGCTCCAGCGGCGGCCCGGGCGTCATCAGCGTGATCTCGAGCTCGGGCTGGCTGGGGTGCGCGACGGTGACCCACCGGAAGCCTTCCCCCATGCTGATGTCGGTGCGCGCCGCGAAGCCGAGCACGTCGACGTAGAAGTCGCGGGTCTCGGTCTGGTCGAGGCAGTAGACGGTGACGAGTGAGACGTTGGTGATCATGGGGAGAGGGTACGGCGGGCTTCTTGCCGACCGCTTCTCTCAGATTGCGTCGTCGTCGGAACGCTCCGCCGGACCGGTGGTGCCTCGCGGATCCAGTGTCCCGCGCATGAACAGGTAGCAGCCCGGCACATGCGGGCCGCCGCGACGGGCCCAGCGGTCGCGGTAGGCGCCGGGGGTCTCGCCGACGACCTCGCGGAACCTGGTCGAGAAGGACCCGAGGCTGGTGAACCCGACCAGCATGCACACCTCGGTGACCGTGAGGTTCGCGTTGCGCAGCAGGTCCTGCGCGCGCTCGATACGCCGGCGGGTCAGGTAGCGCATCGGCGTGTCGCCGTACGTCGCCTGGAAGCACCGCACGAAGTGATACTTCGACACGCCGGCCACGGCGGCGACCTGGTCGAGGTCAAGCGACGACTCGTAGTGCCGGTCGATGTGGTCGCGCGCTCGGCGCAGGTGCGGCACCAGGTCATGGCCGACGCCGCGGGCGGTCGTCACTGTCACGGCACTAGGTTATTCGCCCCGCCGGCCGTGCCATAGGTTGGCGCCATGACCGTCGACATTCCTCGCTACACGCTCAACGACGACCAGACCCTGCCGGTCATCGGCTTCGGCACGTACCCGCTGCGCGGTGACGACGGCGTCGAGGCGATGGTGCACGCGCTCGAGGTGGGCTACCGGCTGCTCGACTCGGCGGTGAACTACGGCAACGAGGAGGAGGTCGGGGAGGCCGTCCGTCGTTCCGGCCTGGCGCGCGAGGACGTGCAGGTGACGACCAAGATCCCGGGACGGCACCACGAGTACGAGCAGGCGATCGAGTCGGTCGAGGAGTCGCTGCGGCGCATGCGGTTCGACTACCTCGACCTCGTGCTGATCCACTGGCCCAACCCGAGCGTCGGCAAGTACGTCGAGGCGTGGCGCGCGCTGGTCGAGCTGCGCAAGCGCGGCCTCGTCCGCTCGATCGGCGTCAGCAACTTCACCGAGCAGCACCTGCGCAACGTCATCGACGACACCGGCGTGGCCCCAGCGGTGAACCAGATCGAGCTGCACCCCTACTTCCCGCAGGAGGAGATGCAGCAGGTGAACGCCGACCTCGGCGTCCAGACGGAGTCGTGGAGCCCGCTCGGCAAACGCAGCGCGCCGTTCGCGGAGGCGCCGGTCGCGGAGGCGGCGGAGCACTACGGCGTCACCCCGGCGCAGGTCATCCTGCGCTGGCAGCTGCAGCGCGGCTCGCTGCCGCTGCCCAAGTCGGCGACGCCACAGCGGCAGCGGCAGAACCTCGACGTCTTCGGGTTCGAGCTCACCGACCCCGAGGTCGAGGCGATCACGGCGCTGGCTCGTCGCGACGGTCGGCTGTTCGGCGGCGATCCGGACACGCACGAGGAGATGTGACCGGCCACCTACCTCACGCCGGGGAGGCCACCTCGGCGAAGCGCTGTAGGTAGAGCGGCCAGCCACCCTCTCCGCCGACGCCGTCGCGCGCGCTCTCCCAGCCGGCTCCGTGCCGGTCGAGGTGACGGTGCTCGAGCTCGACACGGGTGCGCGTGGGTCCCTCGGCCACGAAGCGCACCTCGACCTCGCTGGTTCTGTCGGGGTCGGCCTCGACCTGCCACTGGGGGCTGATGTCCCAGCTGATGACGAAGCGCTCGGGCGGCTCGAAGGCGAGTACCCGCGCCCACCGGCACTCCGAGCCGTCCTCGCCGCGGTCGAAGACGGCGCCCCCGGCGTACGTCTCGAACACCGTCTGCGCGATCGGCACCCCCAGCATGTTGTGCTCGCGCGGCTTGATCTGGTCGAACTGCTCGGTGAAGACCTTGAAGGCTCGCTCGGCCGACACCTCGACCGTGATCTGGTGGTGCACCGCCGTCTCTTCCGTCGTGGACGTCATGGGGACTGCTCCGTTCTCTCGTCGACTTCCTGTTCCGCGAGCTGCTTGAAGCGGGCCAGGGACTTGCTCCAGAAGCCGTCCAGCTCCGCTCGCAGGGCACGCAGCCCCTCGTGGTTGACCTCGTAGATGCGCCGAGTGCCCTCCGGCCGGGACCGCACCAGGTCGGCGGTCTTGAGCACGCGCAGGTGCTGGGACACCGCCGGGCGGCTGATCGGCAGGGTGCGGGCGAGCTCGGTGACCGAGTGAGGGCGCTCCGCAAGCCGCTCGAAGATCTGGCGCCGGCTACGGTCGCCGAGTGCCGTCCAGGGATCCACATCCACTCCGTAAGTGGTCACGAACGTAAGTTACTGCTTACGGAACGACCTGGCAAGACGTCGGATGGCGGGGTAGTGGTCCGCGCGGCGGATGCGGACCGGGTCTAGGGACGGGTCGCCTGTACGAACGTGAGC
>JALZDI010000152.1 GCA_030862655.1 Actinomycetota bacterium
CGTCGAGGATGCGCCGGCCCTCGTCGGCGTTGTTGCCGTCCAGGCGCACGACCAGCGGCTTGTTGATCTCGTCGCCCCGCTCGGCCAGCAGCTCGAACGCGGACACGACGCCGTTGGCGACCGCGTCGCAGGCGGTGATGCCACCGAACACGTTGACGAAGACGGCCTTGACCTCGGCGTCGCCGAGCACGATCTCGAGGCCGTTGGCCATCACCTCGGCGGACGCGCCGCCGCCGATGTCGAGGAAGTTGGCCGGCTTGACCCCCCCGAACTCCTCGCCGGAGTAGGCCACCACGTCGAGCGTGGACATGACCAGGCCGGCGCCGTTGCCGATGATGCCGACCTCGCCGTCGAGCTTGACGTAGTTGAGGTCCTTCTCCTTGGCCAGCGCCTCCAGCGGGTCTGCGGCTGCCTTGTCCTCGAACTTGGCGTGGTCCTCGTGCCGGAAGTCGGCGTTGGCGTCGAGCGTGACCTTGCCGTCGAGCGCCTCGAGGTGCCCGTCGCCGAGCCGGACCAGCGGGTTGACCTCGACCAGGGAGGCGTCCTCGCCGATGAACACCTGCCACAGCTTGAGCACGACCTGCACCGCCTCGTCGGCCACCTCGGCAGGGAAGCGGGTGGCCTCGACGATCTCGCGGGCCTTGGCCTCGTCGACGCCGGTGACGGGGTCGATGGAGACCTTGGCGACCGCGTCGGGGTTGGTCCGGGCGACCTCCTCGATCTCGACGCCGCCCTCGATGCTGGCGATGCACAGGTACGCGCGCTCGGCTCTGTCCACCAGGAACGAGAAGTAGTACTCCTCGGCGATGTCGGCCGTCGGCGCGATCAGGACCGTGTGGACCGTGTGGCCCTTGATGTCCATGCCGAGGATGTCGCCGGCGCGGGCGGCGGCCTCGTCGGGGTTCTCGGCCAGCTTCACGCCGCCGGCCTTGCCGCGGCCGCCGGTCTTGACCTGCGCCTTGACCACGACCCGGCCGCCCAGCTTCTCGGCGACCGCGCGTGCGTCCTCGGGGGTGTCCGCGACGCCGCCGAGCGTCACCGGTACGTCGTGCTTGGCGAAGAGCTCCTTCGCCTGGTACTCCATCAAGTCCACAGTGGGGCCCGTCCTTCGTCCGGTCGGTCCGGGAGAAACTTCGTCGAGCCTAACGACGTGACCTGCCCCACGGCGACGGGGGTCACAGGGGACGCGATGATCCGCGATGATCGGGCACATGGACGACATGGACAACGTGGCCACCCAGCGCAGCATCCTGTCCGGAGACGTCCGCCTCGCCGTCCGCGAGTACGGCGAGCCGACCGCCCCGACCGTGGTCGCGGTGCACGGCTACCCCGACAACCAACGGATGTGGGTGCCGGTGGCCGAGCGCCTGCAGAGCGACTTCCACGTGGTCACCTATGACGTCCGCGGCGCCGGGGACTCGGAGGCGCCTCGGGGGCGCTCGTCGTACGTCTCCGAGCGGCTGGTCGACGACCTGGTGGCGGTCATGGACGCCACCGCTCCCGACCGGCCGGTGCACCTGGTCGGGCACGACTGGGGCTCGCTGCAGCTGTGGGACGCGGTGACGACCGAGCAGTCCGACCCGCGCCTGCGCGGCCGCCTCGCGTCGTACACGTCGATGAGCGGGCCGTGCCTGGACCACATGGCGCACTTCGTGCGCACCGCCCCCAACGACGTGCGCCGGCGGCAGGCGAAGCAGTCGTGGTACGTCAACTTCTTCCAGGTGCCGGTGCTGCCCGACCTGACCTGGCGGCTGCTGCACCGCGTCATCGGGGCCCAGATGGCCCGCCGGGAGGGGCTGCCGCGGTCGGCCTGGGGGCCCGAGCTCGGGCTCGACGGCGACCACGGGCTGGACCTCTACCGGGCGAACATCCTCCCGCGGCTGCGCTCACCGCGCGCGGGCACGACCGAGGTGCCGGTGCAGGTCGTGGTGGCGCGGCAGGACCCGTTCATGAGCCCGGAGACGATCGACGCGCTGGACCTCGACCGCTTCCTGACCACCTGGCACCGGGTGGACGTGGACAGCGGGCACTGGCTGCCGCGCAAGGACCCGGACCTGGTCGCGCGGCTGGTCACCGAGTGGGCGCTGGCCCGCTGAGCGCCGGGCGTTCGCGCAGTCTCGGCGGCATGCGCTCGCGTCGAGCCTGCACGTGGCTCTGGCGGCGGGTGGCTCAGGCGGGGGCGTTCTCCTTCTCGGCCGGCGCGTCGCCGGCGTCGCCCACGTTGTCGCGCACCCAGGACACGATCTCGTGCGTCGTGGCGCCGGGGGTGAACACCTTCGCCACACCCGCCTGCGTGAGCTGCGGGATGTCGTCCTCGGGGATGATCCCGCCGCCGAACACCACGATGTCCGCGGCGTCGCGGTCCTTCAGCAGCGTGAGCAGCTTCTGGAACAGTGTCATGTGCGCGCCGGACAGCACCGAGAGCCCGATGCAGTCGGCGTCCTCCTGGATGGCGGTCTCGACGATCTGCTCCGGCGTCTGGTGCAGGCCGGTGTAGATGACCTCCATCCCGGCGTCGCGCAGCGCCCGGGCGACCACCTTGGCGCCGCGGTCATGTCCGTCGAGGCCGGGCTTGGCCACCACGACTCGGATCGGGTTCATCGGCGGTTCTCCCTCGACAAAGGCGTGTCTGGCAGCCTAACGGGTGCCTCAGCGTGACCAAGACCACGCCTGCCGGCCCGGGCAAACCCGGTAAGGGCCGCGGATTGTTTGTCACACCGCTCACAGTGGTGACTCCAGGTGTTTCCCATGACGTCACCGGTCCGTTAGGGTTACCGCCGTTTGTGCCCGCTCTCCGGAGGTGTTCGTGTCGCAGCATCGTGCGCCCAAGCGCCGCCTGCGCCGCAACCGACCGGCCGACCGGACCGCGTCTTCCCCCTCGCCCGCGGCTCCCGCAGGCCGGCATGCGGTCGCGGCGGCACCCAGGCAGCGTCAGCCGAAGCAGCCGAAGCAGCCGCGACAGGGCGTCGGCCGCCCGTCCGCGTTCCTCGTGGCGGGCACGTCCGCGCTGGCGGTGGCCGCCGCCGGTGCGATGAGCGTCGGCTCCGCCCAGGCGGTGCACTCCCAGCCCGACCGGCAGGTCCGGGCGCTCGGCGCCGGCCTCAGCACCGACGCGGTGCGGGCGCGCCCGCAGTCCTACGGCGGTCACGACGCCCTCGGCTCGCACCTCGGCCGTGACGGCCGGCCGGCCACGATCAGCCGCAACGCCGACCGGATGCAGATCGCCGAGCAGCATCAGGAGCGGCTCGAGGAGAAGGCCGAGCAGCAGGCGGCGGCCCGCAACAGGGCGCTGAGCACGCTCGCGAGCCGCGCCGAGGACCGCGCCCAGCAGATCAAGCAGAACATGTGGGTGCTCCCGGTCAGCGGCTACGACATCACCGCCACCTTCGGCAGCGGCGGCTCGCTGTGGTCCTCCGACCACACCGGCCTCGACTTCGCGGCCGGCTACGGCTCGCCGGTGCGCTCGGTGGCCAGCGGTGTGGTGACCGAGGCCGGCTACGCCGGGGCGTACGGCAACCGGGTCATCGTGACCCTCGCCGACGGCACCGAGATCTGGTACTGCCACCTGGACGGCTTCACGGTCGGCAGCGGCGAGCAGGTCTCCCCCGGCAGCACGCTGGGCTCGATCGGCATGAGTGGCAACACCACCGGCCCGCACCTGCACCTGGAGGTGCGGCCGAACCCGGCGGTGCCCGTCGACCCGTACAGCGCGCTGGTCGCGCACGGCGTCCACCCCTGACGCTCCCACACGGGCGTCGGCCTAGGCGGTGAGCTCCGCGGGGAGCGCGGCGGGCTGCTCGCCCAGCCGCTCGGCCAGCAGGTCAGGCCTCATCGGGCAGTGGTAGACGTACCCCTGCACCAGGTCGCAGCCGAGCTCGCGCAGCGCGTCGAGCTGCTCGCGGGTCTCCACCCCCTCCGCGACCGTGCGCAGGTTGCGGCTGGCGCCGATCTGCAGGATCGCGGTGACCACCGATGAGTCCGCGGCCGACGCCGCGTCCAGCGGCACCACGAACGACCGGTCGATCTTCACCACGTCCACCGGCACGTGCCGCAGCCAGGCCAGCGACGAGTAGCCGGTGCCGAAGTCGTCCAGCGCGATGCCGACGCCGATCGCCTTCAGCGCCTCGAGGCGCTGCACGACGGTCTCCTGGTCGTGTGAGAGCACGCTCTCGGTGACCTCCAGGACGACCCACGACGGCTCCACCCCGGTCGCGCGCAGGGTGCGGGCCACCTCGGCGACGAAGCCGGAGTCCTCGAGCTGGCGCACGGAGACGTTCACGCTCATCGTCAGCTCCGGTGCGGGTACGACGTCGCGCTGCCACCGCGCCAGCTGGGTGCACGCCTGCGTCAGCACCCAGCGACCGAGCTCGCGGATCATGCCGGTCTCCTCGGCCAGCGGGATGAACTGGCTCGGCGGCACCGCGCCGTGCGTGGGGTGGTCCCAGCGCAGCAGCGCCTCGCAGCCGGTGATCCGGTTCGTCGTGGCGTCGACGTAGGGCTGGTACTCCAGCCGCAGCTCGCCGCGGTCGAGCGCGCCGTGCAGGTCGGCGCGCAGCCGCAGCCGCTCAACCGCCTGCGCGTGCATCTCGGGAGCGAACCGTTCGACCACGTCCTTGCCGCGCCGCTTGGCGGCGTACATCGCCGCGTCGGCGTTGCGCATCAGCGCGTCGGCAGGTGTCGAGACGCCGGTGGCCTCCTCGGCGGCCGTGAGCGTCGCGGTGGTGGCCACACCCAGGCTGGCCCGGGCCAGCACCTCCCGCCCGTCCAGCAGGACCGGCGCGGCGAGCGTGTCGAGCAGGCGCTGGGCGACGTCCTCGACCTGCGCGTCGCTCGCGTCCTCGACGAGTACGGCGAACTCGTCCCCGGCCAGCCGGGCGAGGGTGTCGCTGGGCCGCAGCGCCGAGCGCAGCCGCTCGGCCACGACCAGCAGCAGCCGGTCGCCCGCGGCGTGCCCCATGCTGTCGTTGACGGTCTTGAAGTCGTCGAGGTCGCAGAAGACCACGCCCACGCCGGCTCCGGGCCGCTGCAGGGCGTGCTCGAGACGGTCGCGGAACAGCGTCCGGTTGGCCAGCCCGGTCAGCGCGTCGTGGAACGCCTGGTGGGTGAGCTGCGCCTGCATCCGCTTGCGCTCGGAGATGTCGCGCACGAAGGAGTGGAAGCAGCGCTCGCCGTCCACGTCGGTGCTCCAGACGACCAGCTCGACCGGCACCTCGTGGCCCGCGCGGTGCAGCGCAGGGAACTCGAGCGGCCGGCCCATCACCCGGCCGTCGCCGCGCTCGGCGGCCGCGGCCAGCCCGGCGCGGTGCTGCTCGCGGTACCGCTCGGGCACGATCAGGCCGCCGAGCTCCAGGCCCATCGCCTGCTCCCGGGTCCAGCCGAAGAGCCGCTCGGCCTGGTGG
>JALZDI010000019.1 GCA_030862655.1 Actinomycetota bacterium
GCATCACGCATCGCGACCGCCGCGGTTACCGCCGTGCGTCGAGATTGTGCGCGCGCGCGCGCTGCCTCGAGGTGGTCACGAAGTGGACGCGCGTCACCGACGGCAGCGGCGAGCTCACCGCGCCGGCTGCGCTCGTCGCGCGTGCGAGCATCGCGGCGGGCCGCGAGCCGGTAGCGCTCGAGACGGGCGGCCAGGCGGGTGCGGCCGTACGGCGTCAGCGTCGACGCCCTGGCGTAGCCCCACCAGGTCCGGAGCCGGCGCGGCTCGTGCTGCCAGCCTCGCGCGTCCTCGGCGTCGCGGATGACCATGCCGGGGCTCATCGTGATCTCACCGGTCGTGTAGCCGTAGCGCTCGAACCTGCACCGGCTGATGCCCTTCTCCCGGTGCAGGTCCTGGTCGTGCCGGTCCTTCTCTCGGTGCCGGCCGCCGTCGCACTCGGGGAAGCGCACCGTGCCTACGAGGTGGAGGTCGGCACGGGCGATGAACATCCCGCCGTCCCAGAGCGGCACCTGGCACTCCACGGGGCCCAGCCCGCTCAGGACGTGGAGCAGCCGCAGCACCGACTCCCACCACGACTCGCTGCGCTCGTCGGCCAGGTCGACGGCGCGGCGCAGACGGCGTGCGCCGGGCACCCGCGGACGTGCCGCTCTGAGGATGTCGTCGGTTTTCGCCCCACGGCGCAGCGCGCAGTCGACCATCGGCACCAGGTCGACCAGGGTCAGGTCGCGGGCCAGCTCGACCAGCGTCTGCGCCGCCGAGACCACCGGCACGCCGTCGAGGTCGTCGTACTCGGCGTACTTCGACCGGCGCACGTAGCCCCCGTCTCGCTGCACATGGACGTTGCTCGTCGTGGTCGCCAGCCACACGTGCGGGCCCAGCCGGTTGGGCAGCCACCACTGTCGCAGGGCAGCCGACGTGAGGTGCCCGAACCCGCTGTCGCGGGGGAGTACGCCGCTGAGGGCGGCGGCCACCTCATGCGGTGTCAGCTGCTGGCCGCGGGGCCTGTAGAGCCCATGACTCAGCCGCTCCCACCGCAGGGACCGCAGCTTGCCGCGCGAGAGGCGGTGCTCGGCAGCGTCGGCGAGCCGCAGAGGCCCAGGTAAGGGGCCGGCGGCCTCGAGGACGTACTCGTCGACAGCGTCCGATGGCCCGCGCACCCGACCAGGGTGCGGCACCGTCCGCCTTCGGAGTGGAGCCGCTTCGCGGGCTGTGGATGGGGCTCCGACCCACCCCGCTTCCCTCGAGTGGCGCGAAAGCGGTCGACTCGACCCGGGGCAACCCAGCGATTTCGCGCCACTCGACGGGGTACGGCGGGCGGATGGCAGACTGCGGTCTCGTGACTGCGCAGATCCTCGACGGCAAGGCGACCGCGGCCGCGATCAAGGCCGAGCTGACCCGGCGGGTCGACAAGCTCCGGGCGCAGGGCGTCGTGCCCGGGCTCGGCACCGTGCTGGTCGGCGACGACCCGGGCAGCCACTCCTACGTCGCCGGCAAGCACCGCGACTGCGCCCAGGTCGGCATCGAGTCGATCCGCGTCGAGCTGCCGGCGACCGCCACCCAGGACGAGATCGAGAAGGCCGTCGCCCGGCTCAACGACGACCCCGCCTGCACCGGCTACATCGTCCAGCTGCCGCTGCCCCAGGGCATCGACGAGAACCACATCCTCGGCACCATCGACCCCGCCAAGGACGCCGACGGTCTGCACCCGACCAACCTGGGCTGGCTGGTGCTCGGCCGGCCCGCCCCGCTGCCGTGCACGCCGCGCGGCATCGTCGAGCTGCTCCGCCGCCACGATGTGCCGATCGCCGGCGCCGACGTCTGCGTCATCGGGCGCGGCGTCACCGTCGGCCGCGCGCTCGGGCTGCTGCTCACCCGGCGCAGCGAGAACGCCACCGTCACCCTGTGCCACACGGGCACCGTCGACCTGCCCGAGAAGGTACGCCGGGCCGACATCGTCGTCGCCGCCGCCGGCAGGCCCGGCATCGTCACCGCCGACATGGTCAGGCCCGGGGCCGCCGTACTCGACGTGGGCGTCAGCCGCGGCGACGACGGCAAGCTCCTCGGCGACGTCGACAAGGGCGTGTACGACGTGGCCGCGTGGGTGTCGCCCAACCCCGGCGGGGTGGGGCCGATGACCCGCGCCATGCTGCTGTCGAACGTCGTCGACGCGGCCGAGGCCACCGCCGCCGACCGGCGCTGAGACGGCCTCGCGCCCAGGGCCGGCTCAGCCGACCAGGCCCAGCCCGCGGACGGCCTCGCGCTCCTCGGTCAGCTCGGTGGCGCTGGCGTCGATCAGCCGGCGGGAGAAGTCGTTGATCTCCAGCCCCTGCACGACCTCGATCTCGCCCTTGCTGGTCGTCACCGGGAACGACGACACCAGGCCCTCGGGTACGTCGTAGGAGCCGTCGGACGGGATCGCCATCGACACCCAGTCGTCCTTCGGGGTGCCGGCCAGCCAGTCGCGGGCGTGGTCGATCGTCGCCGACGCGGCGGAGGCGGCCGAGGACGCACCGCGGGCCTCGATGATCGCCGCGCCGCGCTTCTGCACGGTGGGGATGAACTCCTTCTCCAGCCAGGACTGGTCGTCGACCAGCTCGGCGGCGTTCTTGCCGCCGACCTCGGCGTGGAAGATGTCGGGGTACTGGGTGGCCGAGTGGTTGCCCCAGATCGTCATGTGCCGGATGTCGGTGACCGGGGAGCCGGTCTTCTGCGCCAGCTGGGCGAGCGCGCGGTTGTGGTCGAGCCGGGTCAGCGCGGTGAACCGCGACCGCGGGATGTCGGGGGCGTTGCTCATCGCGATCAGCGCGTTGGTGTTGGCCGGGTTGCCGGTCACGGTGACGCGGACGTCGTCGGCGGCGTGGTCGTTGAGCGCCTGGCCCTGCGGCTTGAAGATCCCGCCGTTGGCCTCCAGCAGGTCGCCGCGCTCCATGCCCTTGGTGCGCGGGCGGGCGCCGACCAGCAGCGCCACGTTGGCGCCGTCGAAGATCACGTTGGGGTCGTCGCCGGTCTCCACCCCGGCCAGCGTCGGGAAGGCGCAGTCGTCGAGCTCCATCACCACGCCCTCGAGCGCCTTCAGCGCGGGGGTGATCTCGAGCAGCCGCAGCTCGACCGGCGTCTCGGGACCGAGCAGGGCGCCGCTGGCGATGCGGAACAGCAGGCTGTAGCCGATCTGCCCGGCTGCGCCGGTGACGGCCACCTTGACGGGACTCTTGCTCACGACGGGCTCCCGGGTGTCTCGAAGGTTGCTCCCCCGGAGGGGGTCGGGGGTGTTCGGGGGGCGGAGCCCCCGAACGATGCGCTCCTTGGGACGCTAGCAAGCGGACAGGTGGGTACGGACCTCGGGTGCGGGGCCGACTCGTGCAAGGTATCTTGACGTCAAGCAATCCGCCGACAGGGAAAACCGGGAGAGCGACTCCATGGCCAAGATCAAGGTGCAGAACCCCGTCGTCGAGCTCGACGGCGACGAGATGACGCGGATCATCTGGCAGTTCATCAAGGACCGCCTGATCCACCCCTATCTCGACATCGACCTCAAGTACTTCGACCTGGGCATCGAGAGCCGCGACGCCACCGACGACCAGGTCACCATCGACGCCGCGAACGCGATCAAGGAGTACGGCGTCGGCGTCAAGTGCGCCACGATCACCCCCGACGAGGCGCGGATGGAGGAGTTCGACCTCAAGCGGATGTACCGCTCGCCCAACGGCACCATCCGCAACATCCTCGGCGGCGTCATCTTCCGCGAGCCGATCGTGATCTCCAACGTCCCGCGGCTGGTCCCGGGCTGGACCAAGCCGATCATCATCGGCCGCCACGCCCACGGCGACCAGTACAAGGCCACCGACTTCGTCGTGCCGGGGCCGGGCAAGCTGACCATCACCTACACCCCCGAGGACGGCAGCGAGCCGATGGAGTTCGACGTCGCCGACTTCAACGGCGGCGGCGTGGCGGTCGGCATGTACAACTTCGACGACTCGATCCGCGACTTCGCCCGGGCGTCGTTCCGGTACGGGCTCGAGCGCAACTTCCCCGTCTACATGTCCACCAAGAACACCATCCTCAAGGCGTACGACGGACGCTTCAAGGACCTGTTCCAGGAGGTCTTCGACAGCGAGTTCGCCGAGGAGTTCGAGAAGAACGGTCTCACCTACGAACATCGTCTGATCGACGATATGGTCGCCGCCGCGCTGAAGTGGGAGGGCGGCTACGTCTGGGCGTGCAAGAACTACGACGGCGACGTGCAGTCCGACACCGTCGCGCAGGGCTTCGGCTCGCTGGGCCTGATGACCTCGGTGCTGATGACGCCCGACGGCAAGGTCGAGGCCGAGGCGGCGCACGGCACCGTGACCCGGCACTTCCGCCAGCACCAGCAGGGCAACCCGACCTCGACCAACCCGATCGCGTCGATCTTCGCCTGGACGCGCGGGCTGGAGCACCGCGGCAAGCTCGACAACACCCCCGAGCTGGTCGACTTCGCCGAGAAGCTCGAGCAGGTCTGCGTCGAGACCGTCGAGGCCGGCAAGATGACCAAGGACCTCGCGCTGCTGATCAAGGGCCAGACCGGCAAGGACCAGGACCACCTGACCACGCAGGAGTTCCTGGCCGCGCTCGACGAGGCGCTGGACAAGAAGGTCAACGGCTGAGGCGGCTCAGCGGAAAACGACGGTGCGGTTGCCGTTGAGCAGCACGCGGTTCTCCGCCTGCCAGCCGACGGCCCGCGCCAGCACCTGCCGCTCGACGTCGCGGCCGGCGGTGACGAACTGCTCGGCGGTCAGGCTGTGGTCGACGCGCACCACGTCCTGCTCGATGATCGGCCCCTCGTCGAGCTGCGGGGTGACGAAGTGCGCGGTCGCGCCCACCAGCTTCACGCCGCGGTCGAACGCCTGGTGGTAGGGCCGGGCGCCCTTGAAGCTGGGCAGGAACGAGTGGTGGATGTTGATCGCCCGTCCCTCCAGCCGGGAGCAGGCCTGGTCGGAGAGCACCTGCATGTAGCGGGCGAGCACGACCAGGTCGACGTCCAGCTCCTCGACGAGTGCCAGCAGCCGCTTCTCGGCGTCGGCCTTGGTGTCGGCCGAGACGGGGATGTGGTGGAACGGCACCCCGTGGGTGGCCGCGAGCGGCTCCAGGTCGGGGTGGTTGGACACGACCGCCGGGATCTCGATCTGCAGTGCGCCGATGCTCCACCGGTAGAGCAGCTCGTGCAGGCAGTGCTCGGCGCGCGAGACCATGATCAGCGTGCGGTGCGGCGCCCGCGCGTCCCACAGCCCCCACCGCATGTGGTGCGACTGCGCGACCCAGGCGAAGTCCTCCCGCAGCGACTCCAGCGTCACCCCCGGCCGGTACGCCTCGAAGTGCACCCGCATGAAGAACCGGACGTGCTGGCGGTCGTCGAACTGCTGGCTCTCCAGGATGTTGCACGACTGCTGCACCAGGAAGCTGGAGACGGCGTAGACGATGCCGGGACGGTCCGGGCAGTCGATCGTCAGCACGAACTCCGCGCGCTCCTGCGGCATCGTCCCTCCTGTGGTCGGCGGCGGACGCACCGATCCTGGCACGCCCGCGACGTCAACGTTGCGAGGGTACGGCGAGCCGGTCGTAGAGCGCGTTGTCCTCGTAGCCGTCAGCGGTCAGCGCAGCCGCCCGCTCGGTGCCGACGTGGCCGAACCCGGCCTGCTCGGCGACCCGACGCGACGCGCTGTTGCTCACCGCGCTCAACAGGTAGAGCCGGCGCAGCCCGAGACCCTCGGGCTCGGGCGTGAGCGCCCAGTCGGCGACCCGCCGCGTGGCCTGGCTCAGCACGCCGCGTCCGCGGGCGGCGGGGTGGGCCCAGTAGCCCACCTGGGCCGAGCCGTCGGACTCGAAGTCGAACAGCGCGACGTTGCCGAGCACCACGTCGGTCTCGCGGTCGGCCACGCACCACGCCAGCCGGGTGCCGAGGGAGGCCGACTCCTGCACCCGCCGCAGGTACGCCGGGACCGCGGCCCGGGAGCGCGGCAGCGGCGTGCGCACGATGAACCGGCGCAGCCGCTCGTCGTTGGCGGCGTCGACCAGCCGGTCGCCGTCGTCCTCGCGCCAGGCGCGCAGCCGCAGCGGGCCGGTCTCGAGCACCGGCACCTCGAGCCAGCGGCAGGTCGGGCGGCGGTCGTCGGCGGCGTTGACCCACCCGGTCCAGGTGTCGCGGCGCTCGCCGCGGTGCTCCGACAGCCCGGGCACCGTCGGACCGAAGTGGAAGCCCGCGGCCCAGGCGACCCGGCGAGACGGCCAGTTACCGACGTAGGCCTTCCAGGTGACCACGGAGTGGCCGCGCTCGCCGAAGCCCCAGTCGAGCAGCAGGTCGATCGCCCGGTGCATCACGCCCTTGCCGCGCACCGCCGGGTGCAGCCCGAACCCGATCTCGGCCTCGGCGGCGTTGCGCGGGCGGAGGTCGATCGAGCCGGCGAACTGCCCGGCGTACTCGATCGCGAACGACAGGCTGGAGCCGTCGGCCCAGCCCTGCGGGACGACCGAGCCGACGAAGGCCGCCGCCTCGTCACGGTCGTAGGGCACCGGAACGGTCGTCCAGGCGGCGCTCTCCGGGTCGGTGCACTGCTCCACGACCGCGCCCAGGTCGGCCTCGCCGTGGACGCGCAGGGTGACCACGCCGTCGGTGAGCACGGGGACGTCGTCGGGGAAGCGCATGCCCGCAACTGTGGCCGTCCGCGGAGGACGTCGGCAAGCCGATTTCGGCGGACGGGTCGTTGTCTGTTCCCACGCGCCAGGGCTCGTCTACGCTCTTGGTATGGACGAGGCCTGTAGTACCAGGCGCCCTGGCCGACGGTCCGTGGAGGCCCCTAGGTGAACGGCGCGTTCCGCGACATCCTCATCGTCATCGTCTTCGTGCTCATCGGCGGGGTCTTCGCCGCCGCGGAGATCGCCCTGGTCTCGCTGCGGGAGAGCCAGGTGCGGTCGCTGTCCGGCCAGGGCCGGCGCGGACAGACCGTCGAACGGCTGAACGCCAACCCCAACCGGTTCCTCTCCGCGGTCCAGATCGGCGTGACGTTGGCCGGTTTCATGGCCTCGGCGTTCGGCGGCGCCACGATCAGCCGCCGCCTCGCCCCGGTGCTGGAGGGCTGGGGGCTCCCGGAGGGCTGGGCCGGTGCCGTCGCCCTGGTGCTGGTCACGATCATGGTGGCCTACTTCTCCATCGTGCTGGGCGAGCTGGTGGCCAAGCGGCTGGCGATGCAGAAGGCCGAGCGGTTCGCGCTGCTGCTGGCCCCGGTGGTGGACTGGATGGCCAAGCTGTCGCGGCCCGCGATCTGGTTCCTGTCCGCGTCCACCAACGTGGTGCTTCGCCTGGTCGGAGGCGACCCGCACGCGCAGCGCGAGCAGATCAGCGACGAGGAGCTGCGCGAGCTGGTGTCGGGCCACGAGACGCTCGGCGAGGACGAACGGCAGATCCTCAACGACGTGTTCGAGGCCGGCGACCGGCAGATCCGGGAGGTGATGGTGCCGCGCACCGAGGTCGACTTCCTCGACGCCGCGACCCCGGTCTACAAGGCCGTCAAACAGGCGCTGGACCGGCCGCACTCGCGCTACCCGGTGACCCGCGACTCCTCCGACGACGTGGTGGGCTTCGTGCACGTGCGCGACCTGCTGGCACCCGACCTGTCCGGCCGCTCGGTGCGCGTGGCCGAGGTGACCCGCGACGTGCTCACGCTGCCGTCGACGCGACACATCATCGCCGCGCTCACCGACATGCGCCGGGAGAACGCGCACCTGGCGATCGTGATGGACGAGTACGGCGGCACCGCGGGCGTGGTGACGATGGAGGACCTGATCGAGGAGCTGGTCGGCGACATCCGCGACGAGTACGACACCGGCGGGGGCGAGACCACCCGGCACCTGAGCGGCGACGTCGACGTCGACGGGCTGCTCAACCTCGAGGACTTCCACGACGAGACCGGCGTGCAGCTGCCCGAGGGGCCCTACGAGACGGTCGCCGGGTTCATCGTCAGCGAGCTCGGCCACGTGCCGACCGCCGGTGAGGAGGTCCGGATCGACGGCTACACGCTCACCGTCACCGAGCTCGACGGCCGGCGCGTCGCGCGGGTGCGGGTGAGCCCGGAGCCGGGGGCGCCGGAGCCGGAGGGTCCCGAGCCCAGCGACGCCGACCGGCCGGAGCAAAACCGGCCGACGGCGGAGTCGGACCTGCGGAGCCACCGCGTCTGAGCGCCGGGCCCGCTGGCAGAATGCCTCCCATGCCCTCTGCCGCCGCCGACGCCCGACCGCGGGTCCTGTCCGGGATCCAGCCGACCAGCGACTCGTTCCACCTCGGCAACTACCTGGGCGCGGTCCGGCACTGGGTCGGTCTGCAGGAGGACCACGAAGCCTTCTACATGATGGCCGACCTGCACACGATCACGGTCGAGCACGACCCGGCGGTGCTGCGCGAGCGCACGCTGCGCGCGGTGGCGCAGCTGTTGGCGACCGGGCTCGACCCCAAGCGCGCGACGCTGTTCGTGCAGTCGCACGTGCCCGAGCACGCGCAGCTTGCCTGGGTGCTCGGCTGCCTCACCGGTTTCGGCGAGGCCAACCGGATGACCCAGTTCAAGGACAAGGCCGCCAGGGGCGGGGCCGAGCGCGCCAGCGTCGGCCTGTTCACCTATCCCGTGCTGCAGGCCGCCGACATCCTGGTCTACCGGGCCGACCGGGTGCCGGTCGGTGAGGACCAGCGTCAGCACCTCGAGCTGACCCGCGACCTGGCCGGACGGTTCAACCACCGGTTCGGCCAGACGCTGACGCTGCCCGAGCCGCACATCGTCAAGGAGACGGCGAAGATCCTCGACCTGCAGGACCCGACGATCAAGATGAGCAAGTCGGCCTCCTCGCCCAGCGGCATCGTCGACCTGCTCGACGACCCGAGGACGTCGGCGAAGAAGATCCGCTCCGCGGTCACCGACTCCGGGCGCGAGGTCGTCTTCGACGAGACCGGGAAGCCGGGCATCTCCAACCTGCTCACGATCTACGCCACGCTGACCGGCCGCAACATCGCGGAGATCGAGCAGGAGTACGCCGGGCGCGGCTACGGCGACTTCAAGAAGGCGCTCGGGGAGGTCGTCGTCGAGTTCGTGACGCCGTTCCGCGACCGCACCCTGGAGCTGCTCGACGACCGCGCCGAGCTCGACCGGGTGCTGGCCGACGGCGCCGCCCGGGCGCGCGAGGTCGCCGCGCCCGTCCTCGCCGAGGTGTACGACCGCGTCGGGTTCGTGACGGCACCACGGTGACGTCGACAGGGGAGGGGACGATGCAGTCGAGCGTGCAGACGATCGGGGTCGCGGTCGCCGTACCGGAGCCGTACGGCAGCGAGCTTCGGCGTTACCGGGCCTCGTTCGGCGACCCGCAGGCCGAGGCCGTACCCACGCACGTGACCCTGCTGCCTCCCACCGAGGTCGACTCCACCCGGCTCACCGAGATCGAGGAGCAGCTGGCCGAGGTGGCCGCGCGGCGCGCGGCGTTCCGAATCCACCTGCGGGGGACCGCCACCTTTCGGCCGGTCTCGCCGGTGGTCTTCGTCGTGGTGGCCGAGGGGATCTCCGCCTGCGAGGTGCTGGCCGCCGACGTGCGTTCCGGGCCGCTGCGGCGCGAGCTGTCGTTCCCCTACCACCCGCACGTCACCGTGGCCCACGACGTGGAGGACACGGCGCTGGACAAGGCCTTCGAGGT
Source organism: Actinomycetota bacterium (assembly GCA_030862655.1). The sequence goes on from JALZDI010000019.1 coordinate 9,703, forward strand.
GCTGTCCGACTACGAGTGCACGTTCGACGTGGACGCCTTCCACCTCTACGTGCACGGCCAGGACGAGGTGTGGCGGCCCTACCGGACCTTCGACCTGGTCCGAGAACAGCGGCGATAAGCGACTGATCCCGCCCCAGGGTGGTAGGAACAGGACATGACCGCCGCTTCCGAGGGGGCCGAGCCCGGCAGGCCCGGGCTGGTGGACCGGGTCAAGACCTGGTTCGCCGAGCTGCGGCTGCGCCGGCCGCTGGTCGACCACACCGCCCGGATGGTCGAGCACATGGGTGCGGTGCAGGGCACCATCCTCGCCGGGGCGGTGACCTACTTCGGCTACCTCTCGTTCTTCCCGGTGCTGGTGATCGCGTTCACCGTCGTTGCCGTCATCGCCAACGTCGTCCCCGAGGTCGAGGACGTCCTGATCGCCACTGTGGAGTCCGTGTTCCCGGACCTGATCGGGACGAAAAGGGACTCACCGATCCAGATCTCGACCTTCACCGAGCGCGCGGGGACGGTCGGCTTCGTGGCGCTGTTGGGCCTGCTCTACTCCGGACTTGGCTGGATCTCCGCTGCCCGGGCAGGCCTCGAGGGTGTCTTCCAGGTGCCGCCGAAGCAGCGTCGCAACATCCTCGTGGGCAAGCTCATCGACGTCATGGTGCTCGCCGTCGTGGGGACGGTGCTGATCCTGTCGGTGGGCCTGTCCAGCGTGGTGACCAACGTGACCGAGGACTTCCTGGTGCTGCTGCAGGTCGACGAGATCCCGGGTCCGGGCTTTTTCTGGCTGCTCCGCGGCATCGGCGTCGCCCTGGGTGTCGCCGCCAGCACGGGACTGTTCTTCTCGATGTTCACGCTGCTGCCGACGATCGACCTGCCGCGAAGCGCGGTGGTCAAGGGCGCGTTCGTGGCGGCCCTCGGCTTCGAGGTGCTCAAGCTGCTCGCCGGTGTGCTGATCGGCCTTGCGACCGACAACCCGGCGACCGCCGTGCTCGGCGTCTCCCTGGTGCTGCTGGTCTGGATCAACTACTTCTCCCGGGTGATCATGGTCGGGGCCGCCTGGGCCTACACCAGCCCGGAGGCGCGGCTCGTCCGCGATCGTCAGGCCGAGCGGCAGCGGACGCGCGAGCAGCTGGCCGCGCGCCGACGGATGCGGCGGGAGCGCTACGGCTACAAGCGGCGGATGGGCATGGAGGCGGTACCTGGGGAGCCCGCCGCGCAGCGACGCGTCGACCGGCTCAGCGTGGCCGCCGGCCTGGTCGGCGGGGCCACCGCGAGCGCGCTGGTCCGGGCGGTCCGCCGCCGACACTGATGCGGCAGACTGGCCCGGTGAGATTCCAGCGCAAGCATGCAGCGGTCCTGCTCGGCGTCGCGGCGTGGAACGTCGTGACCTGGGCCACGTTCGCCAGGAACCTGGCCGCGACCGAGGGGCGGCCGACCGGCTACTACGTCGCCCACACGGGCCTCATCGTGGTCAACTTCGGCATCGCCGCGTTGCTCGGGACCATGGGCTACCGGGCGTGGCGCTCCGCCCGCACAGAATCGTCACGATGACGACATCGTCGCGGATGGCCGAGACACGGCCGAGCCCACCGCTCAGGCGCGTCGACGTCGAGGCCGCGGCCGTGCGCCTGCAGGGTCAGGTCCGCCGTACCCCTGTGCTCGCCGTGCACGGCGACGAGATCGGCGTGCCGGGGCGGGTGGTGCTCAAGCTCGAGCTGACCCAGCACACCGGCTCGTTCAAGGCGCGCGGTGCGCTGAACTCCGTGCTGTCGCTGCCCGACGGCGTGCGCGGCGTCACCGCTGCCTCCGGCGGCAACCACGGCGCCGCACTGGCCTGGGCGGCGCAGCGGCTCGGGCTGACCGCGGACGTGTTCGTGTCCGCGGCCTCGCCGCCGGAGAAGGTGGACCGGATCCGCGGGTTCGGGGCGACCGCGCACGTGATCGAGGGCTACTACCCGGAGGCGTTCGCGGCGGCCGACGCGTGGGCGCAGGGGCGCGACGTGACCTCGGTGCACGCCTACGACCAGCACTCGACGGTGTGCGGCCAGGGCACGCTCGGGCTCGAGCTGGCCGACCAGGTCCCCGAGGCGACCCGGGTGCTGGTCGCCTGC
>JALZDI010000153.1 GCA_030862655.1 Actinomycetota bacterium
CCAGTCCGGAGCAGTCCACGCCCCGCTTCGGCTTGCCGGCCCCGCCCCAGACGTACTCGGCGCCGCGGTAGGTGTTCGCGAACCGCAGCATGGTGTTGATCCGCTGCCTGCGGGTGGCGTCGAGGGGCAGCGCGGGCTTCGCCTGCCAGCGGTCGAGGCAGAAACCGGCCTTGAAGCCCATCGCCCGCCAGGTGCCGTGGTTGACGACGCCGTCGCGGCGGCGCAGGTCGTGGCGGCGCTGGAACCGTTTCACCGCCGCCACCGTGGTGCTGTCCATGGTCTCCCAGCGCGAGCCGAGGCCGAGCCTGCGCTGCACCATGCGCACCTTGATGCCGTTGAAGCCGGGCGCGAGCTTGATGCAGCCTCGCGCCGGCGTGATCTCCGTCGTCGGCTGCAGGAAGGGAGCGCCGGCCGCGGCGGCTCCACCCGGCGCGGCGCCGACCAGGCCGGCACCCAGCAGCAGCGTCACAGCCATCGTCAGGCCGAGTCGTCTCATGGTTCCCCCCAAGGAAGCCGGTGCAGCCGAGGCCGGCCGCACGCATCGGTTCAGTCGCGTCGCCCGGACACGGCCCGCGACAGGTCAGCGATGACGTCCTCGCTCGGCGAGGCCGCCGCCTTGTTGCTCTCCGCCAGCTCACGCCAGAGCTCCTCGCGGTGCACCGCGACGTGTCGCGGAGCCCCCACCCCCACACGCACCACTTCACCGCGCACCTCGAGCACCGTGACGGTGATCTCGTCACCGATCACGATGCTCTCGCCGACGCGGCGGCTCAGCACCAGCATGTGATCGCCTCCTGTCCCGACACACCGTACCCGCTGTGGTCGCGCAGGTCAGGCGGTCACGAGCGGTGCCCGCAACGGCAGCGCCGCGTCGTCGAGCACGACCTGGAACGCGCGCCGGGTGCGGTGGTTCACCAGGACCGGAGCGAGCAGGTTGGCGGTCGCCGTGGTGGCGGACTCGCCGGGGTTGACCATCACCAGCGCGAGCACGTCGTCGGCCGAGTCGGCCTCCAGCGCCTGCGCGGTGCTGTCGTCGATCTCGGGCGCGTAGTCGGCGAAGAACGCACCCGGCGGTACGACGAGGAAGCGCAGGTCGGGGTCGTCGAGCGAGCGCAGCGCACACAGCACCCCGGCGTCGTCGAGACGCGCGAGCGCGAAACGGCGGTGGTCGGGGAACCCGGGCAGCGGCTCGACCATCTCCAGGACGGGGATCTCCTCCCGGACGACGGCGTCGTCTGCGCGCATGGCCCTCCTCGCCTCGCTGGTCTCACCGACCGTGGTGTCGTACGCGGCCATCATCGCAGGAAGTCGATCAGCGACGGCTGCAGCACGCGCGCGGTGGTGGCCAGCGCACCCTGGTAGGCGACCTCCTGCATCTGCAGGTCCATCATCGCCTTGGCCAGGTCGACGTTCTCGACCTCCGACAGCGACGCTTGCAGCTCCAAGGTGGTGTCCTTCGCGGTCTGGGTGGCCTGCTCCAGTCGTGCGTACCGGGTGCCGACGTCGGCCACCGCCGTCCGCATGCCCTGCAGGGCGGTGTCGAGCCGGTCGAGGTCTCCGGAGAGCGCGGCGGGGTCGGTGCGCAGGTGGCGCACCACGTCGTCGATGACGGCGAAAAGTGCGTCCGGTCCGTTGCCGAACACCTCGGGCCCGGTCATGTCCACCCGCACGCTGACCCCGTCGGCCACGCTGCGCTGCACGGTCGTACCCGGTCCAGCGACCGGCTCGCCGAGGTAGCCGCCGGTGGCCGGGTCGTAGGCCTGCTTCCCGGCCGTGGTGCCGCCGAAGATCGGCCGGCCAAGGTGCTGGCTGTTGGCCCGGGCGAGCAGGTCGCTGCGGATCTGCTCGGCCTCGCTCGCCAGTGCCTCACGCGCCTGCTGGCTGGTGCTGCCGGTGGAGGCGCCCTGCAACGCCAGGTCACGCACCTTGTTCACGCGGTCGAGCATGGAGGTGATCGTGCTGTCGAGCTGGCCCAGCCAGCCGAGACCGTCCTGGGCATTGCGGGTGTACTGGGTCTGCGCGGCGGTCTCGGCCCGCAGCCGCATCGCGGTGTTGGTGCCGGTCGGGGAGTCCGAGGGGCGGTTGATGATGCGTCCGGTGTGCAGCTGCTCCTGGGTGCGGGCGAGTCGGGCGAGGCCGCCCTGCAGGGAAGCCAGGGAGCGCTCGACCATGAGCCGCTGGGTCATGCGCGAGGGGATTGTCATGTCAGCGCACCAGTCCCATCCGGTTGATCAGCGTGTCCAGCACCGAGTCGATGGTGGTGATGACCCGGGCCGCGGCCTCGTAGGCCCGCTGGTGGGCCAGCATCTGCACCATCTCCTCGTCGATGTCGATGCCCGAGAGCGCCTCGCGGGAGCCGTCGACCTGGTTGGTCAGCACCCGCTGGTTGTCGGCGACGCGGCGGGCCGAGGCCACCTCCGCGCCGAAGTCGGTGACCAGGCGCCGGTAGGACTCGTCACCGGCGGAGAGCGCGGCGAGGGCGTGTGCGTTCGAGGAGTCCAGTGTCCCCTGGACCCCGGACGCCGCGATCCTGTCCGGGTCGGAGATGGCCACCTGCAGCGTCGCGGCCGTCGTACCGGTGAAGAAGTCGCCGCCGGGTGCGTTGGCGGCGGTCTTGTCGTAGCCCAGCCTGTGCTGGTCGTTGACCGCGGTGGCGAACTCCGCGGCGACCGCGTCGAGCCGGGCGAGGTAGTCGGGCAGCGTGCGCACGAGCAGGCTGGTCACGGCGCCCACCGCGCCGCCGGTGACGGTGACATCGGTGCCGCCGACGGTGAGCCTGACGGACTCGCCCAATGCGGCCCCGTCGCTGACCGCGAAGGTGCCGGTCGTGGTGCCGCTGACCAGAGTCGCGCCGGACACCTGCACCTCGACCGACCCGTCGCCGGCCACCGTGCTCCGCGCGCCGACCAGCTCGGCCAGCCGCAGCGTCAGCTGGTCGCGGCGGTCCAGCAGCGTGCCGGCCTCGGTGCCGGTCGCGGTGGCGACCCGGATGCTGTCGTTGAGCTCGGCGAGGTCGCCGGCGATCGTGTTGACCTCGGTGGCGAGGGCGTCCAGCTTCGTGCGCTGGTCGGACCACTCGGTGGTCACCGTGCGCGCCTGGCCGCTGAAGGCGGCGGTGACGTTCTCCGCCCGGGCGATCAGCTGGCTGCGGGCCGCACCGTCGCCGGGGTTGTTGGCGACGTCGTGCCACCCGTTCCAGTACTCGGTGAGGGCGGCTGCGACGCCGTTGTCGCCGGGCTCGCCGAGCCCGGACTCGACGCGCAGCAGCACCTCGGCGCGCCCGTCGAGCAGGAACTGCTCGCTGTGCTCGGTGCGGGCCCGGGCGTCGAGCAGCGGGTCGACCATCCGGTCGATGCTGGAGACGCGGACACCGGCGCCGGCCGCGTCGTACCGGGACCACAGCGCGGGTACGTCGGGCCCGGCGACCGACTCGCCGACGACGCGGCGGCGGGCGTAGCCGTCGGTGCCGACGTTGGCCACGTTGCCGGCATGCACGTCCATCGCCACACGGTTGTAGTGCAGCGCGGACAGCGCCGTCGACAGGGAGGAGAAGGTGCCGCTCATGGTCAGATGCTCCGATCCACCAGGCGGTTGCGGCGGCCCGCGACGACCGCGGAGCCGTCCGGCGTATAGGTCTCGGCGCCGTCCGAAAGCGACAGCATGGTCTCGCGCGCGGCCTGGTAGCCGGCGGTGAGCAGCTCACGGTTGGCGGTGGCCATCTCGGTGACCTGGGCGGTCACGGCCACGAAAGCCTCGCGGTGGTCGAGCAGGATCGTGCGCCACGGCTCGGCGCTGGCCTCGGCCATCGCGCGCAGGCTCGGATTGCTCTCCAGACCCATCGACGCTGCCACGGCGTCGGCGGTGGTGGCGCGCAGCACCTCCGTCTGCCGGATGCTGTCGAGCACGGTCTCCACCTCGCGCGCGGCGTAGGGCAGCCAGCGGCTGCGGCCGCTGGCGAGCACCAGCTGCTCCTCCTCCAGCTTGAACAGCAGCATGTCCAGCAGCTCGCGCTCGCGCCACAGGACCAGCGAGAGCTCCTCCATCGACACCTGGCTCTCCTCTCGCCTTGTCGTTGGCTCACAGATCGGCCCCGACGGCCCCGTCCTGAGAAAGTGACGGAAAAGTCTCGGAGAGTGACGGAACCGGTCGATGAAGACCCTGGTCGGTCACGGTGGGCTACGGCCGAGGCGGTCCGAATAGTCCGGATTGACTACCCGATATTGCCTGAGAGGTCCGGCTTGGGCCGTTGTTCGATCTATTTCGGGCATTTGCGACTCGATGACCCTCCGGCTTCGTCAAGAGTACTCAGCGTGACAGAGCACACCGCGCCCGCAACGGGCACCGCGACGGACATCGACAGCCTGGTACGCCAGCACCTTCCGCTGGTCGGGCACGTGGTCCGCGAGACGATGTCCCGGGTCCCCGCCCACGTCAACCGCGACGACCTCACCTCGGCCGGCCTGGCCGCCCTGGTGCAGGCCGCGCGGTCCTACGACGCCGAGCGTGGGGTCTCGTTCAACCGGTACGCCAGCACCCGCGTCCGCGGCGCCATCCTGGACGAGCTGCGCAGCATCGACTGGGCCAGCCGCTCGGTACGCCGCCGGGCCCGCCAGGTCGACGAGGTGCGCAACGCCCTCGCCGCCCAGCTGGGCCGCATCCCCACCGATGCGGAGGTGGCCGGGATCCTCGGGATCGGCGTCGACGAGATCGCCGCCAACGAGGAGGACGTGTCTCGCGCCGTCGTGATGTCGCTGCAGGGCTTCGGCGACACGCCCATCGACGACATGCTCGTGTCGCACATTCCCGGACCCGAGCAGCTCGTCGAGCACCGGGAGAAGGTCGCCTACCTTCAGGACGCGGTGGCCGAGCTGCCGGAGCGGCTGCGCGTGGTCGTCCAGGGCTACTTCTTCGCCGAGCGGCCGATGGCCGAGATCGCCGCCGAGCTCGGCGTGACCGAGTCGCGCGTCTCGCAGATGCGGGCCGAGGCGCTGGTGCTGCTCAAGGACGCGCTCAACTCCGCCCTCGAGCCGGCGATGGTCACCCCCCACCTCCGCCCCAACGGCTGCGCGGCCCGGCGCCGGGACGCCTACTTCGCCGCGGTCGCCGCGCACCGCTCCTACGGCTCGCGCCTGGTCGCCGGCCCGTACGAACGCCTCGAGACCGCCTGACCGAAATTGCACCGACGACTGCTCAGCTCCCTGCGCAGTCGGTCGATCAACACCTCGTAGCGGCCCACGGACGGGCCGCCGACCCAACTCAAGGAGGAAGATCATGGGTCTTCGCATCAACCAGAACGTTGCGGCGATGAACGCCTACCGCAACCTGTCCGTCACCGACGGCCAGATGGCCAAGTCCCTGGAGAAGCTGTCCAGCGG
>JALZDI010000154.1 GCA_030862655.1 Actinomycetota bacterium
GTACTGGCCGACGAGCCGGGCGATGAAGTCCAGCAACCCGCGGACGGCGTTGACCGGAGTGCCGTCGGGCGCGCGCACCGAGTCGGGTACGCCGAAGAACGCGCGGAAGTAGAGCGAGGCGGTGTCGAGCAGCATCAGCCGGGTGGGTCGGTCGGTCACCCCTGCACCGTAGCCTCTGACGGGCGCGCAACGGACGGTCGTGGGCGTCTGCGCAGCGACGATCGTCCGCCGCCCCGCCCCGAGAGGGGGTCGGCGATGAGTTCCCGGCCCGCGCGGGGTCCTCACAGGGACAGACTGGGGGGACCGAGGAGGAGGACATGCTCGATCTGGGACCTGCGACGCGTGTGCTGACCGACATCGTGGGCAACGTGCGCGACGACCAGCTCGGCGCGCCGACGCCGTGCGCCGGCACCACTGTCGGGGATCTGCTCGACCACGTCGACGGCCTGGCACTCGCGTTCACCGAGGCGGCGTCCAAGACCCCCGCGCGAGAGGGCAGCCAGACGCCCTCGGCCGACGGGTCACGGCTGGGCTCGGAGTGGCGCGGCCGCATCGCCGACCGGCTGGACTCGCTCGCGCAGGCGTGGCGCGAGAAGGCCGCGTGGTCCGGGATGACGCAGGCCGGCGGGGTCGACCTGCCCGGCGACGTGGCCGGCCTCGTCGCTCTCGACGAGGTGGTGGTGCACGGCTGGGACCTCGCCGTTGCCAGCGGGCAGGAGTTCACCGGCGAGCCGCACCTGCTCGATGCGGCGTACGAGTTCGTCCGCGCGGGTGTGGCGGAGAACCCGGAGGGTACGCCGGGCCTGTTCGGCCCCCCGGTGGCTGTACCTGACGACGCCCCGTTGCTCGACCGGCTGATCGGGCTGACCGGTCGCGACCCGGGCTGGCGGCCGCCGGCCGCGTGATCAGCCCGGGTGGTCGCCCGTCGTGCCGTCGAGGAGCTCGCGGACGATGTCCATGTGCCCGGCGTGCCGGGCGGTCTCCTCGACCATGTGCAGGAGCACCCAGCGCATGGTGACCGTGGCGCCGAACCACGCGGTGCCGGTCCCGTCCAGCTCCATCTCGCCGATCACCTTGTCGGCCGCGACGCGCGCCCGGCCGTAGAACGCGACCACGTCAGCGGTGGTCTCACCGGGCTCCACGCGCAGGTCGGCGTCCGGGTCGTCGTCGTCGAAGGGCAGGGGTTCGGTCTCGCGGGCGAACGTCTCGCAGAACCAGGCGTACTCGACCGCCGCCAGGTGCTTGACCAGCCCGAGCAGGTTCGTGCCGGAGGGCACCACCGCGCGCCGCAGCTGCTCGTCGTCGAGGCCGTCGAGCTTCCACAGCACCACATCGCGATGCCGGTCGAGGCTGACCTGCAGGCTCTCCTTCTCACCGGCCGTGAACGGCACCCGCTTGACCATGAGCATGAACGCTAGCAGCGCTGTGCCGCGTGCTAGCTGCTTCCGTGCGAGTGCTCGGGGACGGTGGGCCCCTCGGAGGCCTGGATGAGCACCCACCCCTCGCCCTGGAAGGCGATCTGGAAGCTCTCGCCGGAGCCGCGGCCGGTGATGGTCTTGAACGACACGTCGCTCTTGACCCTGGTCTGCACACCGCCGCTCCAGGCGATCGCCGACTCCGGGTCGGCCGCGGTCGGGGTGGTGGTGTCGAGCAGCACCGGGTCGCCGTGGGCGGTGACCGCCACCTTGCCGGTGCCCTGCAGCACGACGTTGAACAGACCGCCGGCGATCATGCCGGCGCCCTCGACCTTCTTGATGTCCCAGTCGATGCCCGGCTCGAAGGCAAGGATGTTGTCGCCGTTCACCGTCATCCGCTCGTTGTTGAGCTCGAGGACCATGATCTTGCGGGCGTCCTGTGCCAGGAACACGTCACCGGTACCGGTCACGGTCATCAGCCGCACGCCCTCGCCGGTGAACGCCTTCTTGAGGAAGCGTCCGACCCCGCCGCCCTTGTGCTCGAACCGGACGTCGCCCTGGTAGGCCACCATCGACCCCAGGCGCGCCTGCACCTGGTCTCCCTCGAGCCGCACCTTGAGCAGGGAGGCGTTCTGCCGCGTGAAGCGGCCCTGCGCCTCCACCTCGCGGAACTGGCCCAGATCTGTCTCGGTCATCGGATCTCCCCACCTCGTCGGCTTCGTTCGGCAACAACGCGACGCTAGCGGAGAAACGTCCCGGCGCGCTCCGGGTAGGGGCCGCCGCTGTCACCGGCCAGGCCCAGGTGCAGGACCTCGGCCCAGGTGCATCGTGGTCCGCCCGGTGCCGCCCTGCTCGACCTGGGTGCGGCAGCTGAACCTGTCGCGACGACCAGCGTCTCCGGTGACGTGTGGCGTACCGCGGCAGCAGCAGCAGCCGTTCGGCGCACGCCATCGACACCTCGTGGTGACCGGCCTCGAAACCCGAGGTTGCCGGCGAGTCCACAGCACCCTGAGTCGAGCACCTCGGCGTCGACCCCGGCGTGCCGCATCAGCTCGGTGTCGGCCTCGAAGCCCACGATCGCGTGCTCTGGCAGTGCGTGTGCACGACCTGCACGACCTGCACGATGGTGCCGGAGTCGCGCGCCCGCCTCAACGCGGTCGACCGCGCGGTCCGGGCGATGAAGGCTGCGTGGGTGAGCATCGGCCGTTCGGAGTCGCGCGGCGCTAGGGTTGCGTGCGTGGAAGAGCTGGACCTCGAGATCGTGCGCCTGCTGGCGGCGGACGGCCGGATGTCCTTCACCGACCTCGGCAAGGCGACCGGCCTGTCCACCTCCGCGGTGCACCAACGGGTGAAGCGGCTCGAGCAGCGGGGCGTGATCCGCGGCTACACCGCCCAGGTCGACTTCGACCAGCTGGACCTGCCGCTCACCGCGTTCATCTCGATCCGGCCGATGGACCCCGGCCAGCCCGACGACTCACCGGACCGGCTGCGCGACATCACCGAGATCGAGTCGTGCTGGTCGGTGGCCGGCGACGAGTCCTACATCCTCAAGGTGCGGGTGCCGGCCCCCGCGCACCTGGAGGACCTGCTGGCCCGCATCCGCGGCGCCGCGAACGTGTCCACGCGCACCACGATCGTGCTGTCCACGCCGTACGAGAACCGGCCGACCACCTGAACCGCTCGGTCAGCGGATGGTGATCAGCTTCTGGTCCTCCGAGGCGTTGCGCGACGCGGCCGCGCGGCGCTCGGCCTCGGCGAGGGCGTCGCCGGCGTGATCGCGCCACCACTGCTGGCCCTCGGCGGGCAGGGTGTGGATCGGGTCGTAGTACTCGTAGAGCCGCGACAACGCGTCGGGATCTGCGGCCTCGATCGAGGTACGGTAGTTCTTCGTCCAGTAGGAGATGCCGCGCGCACGGTCGTACTCGGCCGGCTGGTGCACCCAGCGCTTGCCGACGAACGGCACGTCGCACACGATGCGCGGGGTGGCGAAACCCGGCAGGTAACCCATGATGTGGTGCTGGAGGTACTGCGCCTGCTCTACCGAGACCCGCCAGTGCTCGCTGAACGGGATCATGTCGCACATGTAGAAGTAGTAGGGCATGACACCGGCGCCGTCGAGCAGCGCGAAGCACAGGTCGAGCAGCGCGTGCGGGTCGGCGTTGACGCCCTTCATCAGCACGCCCTGGTTGCGCACGTCGCGGATGCCGGTGTCGAGCATCGCGCGGGTCGCTTCGGCGACCAGCGGGGTCACCGAGTTCGCGTGGTTGACGTGGGTGTGGATCGCGATCTGCACATCGCGCTCGCGCGCCTTTTTGCCCAGCCTCTCCATCCCCGCACGGATGTCGTCCTGCAGCCAGTGCTGCGGCAGCCCCATCAGCGCCTTGGTCGCCAGCCGGATGTCGCGGATGTTCTCGACGTCGAGCAGCGCGGAGACGTACTCCTCCAGCCGCTTCCACGGCATGTTCGCGACGTCGCCCCCGGAGACCACGACGTCGCGGACCGAGGGGGTCGCCCGCAGGTACTCCAGGTGCCGGGCGAGCCGGTCGACCGGCTTGAGCTCGAACTTCAGCTTGTCCACGGTCGGCGTGGAGTTGCCGACCAGGTCCATGCGGGTGCAGTGCCCGCAGTACTGCGGGCAGGTCGGCAGGATCTCGGCCAGCACCTTGGTGGGGTAGCGGTGGGTCAGCCCCTCCGCCACCCACATGTCGTGCTCGTGCAGCGAGTCGCGGGTCGCGTGCGGGTGGCTGGGCCAGTCGGTACGGCGGTCGGAGAACACCGGCAGCATGTAGCACCGCACCGGGTCGGCGTAGAAGGCCTCGGTGAGCGACCCGGGGCCGGCCGGCTCGGTGTGCCGGGCCATGGTGTTGAGCATCTGCGGGGGCAGCAGCATCGACATGGTGGCGCGCTCGGCCTGGTCGCGCTCGAGGTCGGCGTAGAACCGGTCGTCGACCAGGTCGCCGAGCACCGCGCGCAGCTGCCTGGTGTTCTTCACGCAGTGCGCGCGCTGCCACTGCGCGGACCGCCACTGCTCGGCGGTGACGTCGCGCCAGCCGGGGAAGCGGGTCCAGTCGGGCTCGGTCAGCTCCACCCGCCGGTAGGCGTAGGGCTGCTCGAGGCGCGGGTCCTGCTGGGTCACCGGGACTCCTTCACGGCGTTGGCACGGACCCGGCGGCGCTTGCTCCACCGGGCGAGTTGCTGCCAGAGTACGAGAGATCATGCGGTGAGTCCAACGCAACACCGTAAGATTTCTCGTTGTACGCCACACCCTTGGGAGGACCAACCGATGGCGGTCAGCGACCCGACCGGGCTGCACCGGGTGCTCGAGCCGTCCGGCGTGCTGCCGCAGGCCGCGCACCGGCTCGACACCCGCCGCGAGCTGTGGCCCGACGAGGTGCGGGTCCGCGTGCAGTGGCTCAACCTCGACGCGGCGTCGTTTCGCCAGCTGTCCGGCAAGCACGACGGCGACGGGGCCGCGGTCCGCGCCGAGGTGCTGCAGATCGTGCGCGCCCGCGGCAAGATGCACAACCCGGTGACCGGCTCCGGCGGCATGCTGGTCGGCACCGTCGACGAGGTCGGGCCACAGTCGCCGCTGGGGCTCGAGCCCGGCCAGCGCGTCAGCACGCTGGTGTCCCTCACGCTGACGCCGCTGGTGGTCGAGGACGACCTGGTCGGCTGGGACGGGCGCAGCGAGCAGGTGCCCTGCCGCGGCTACGCGATCCTCTACGCCCGATCCATCGCCGCGGTGCTTCCCGACGACCTGCCCACCGCGCTGTCGCTGGCGGTGATGGACGTGTGCGGCGCCCCGGCGCTCACCGCCCGGGTCGTGGCCGACCGGGTTCGCCGGGGGAGCGGGGCAGCGCCCACCGTCGCCGTCATCGGCGGGGCCGGCAAGTCCGGCTCGCTGTCGCTGGCCGCGGCCCGCGACGCCGGCGCCGGCCGCACCATCGCGGTC
>JALZDI010000155.1 GCA_030862655.1 Actinomycetota bacterium
GCACCAGGCTGTCGTTCGGCGACTACGGCATCCAGGCGGTGGAGGGGCACTACGTCACCAACCGCCAGATCGAGTCGGCCCGAATCGCCATGACCCGGCACATCAAGCGTGGCGGCAAGGTGTGGATCAACATCTACCCCGACCGTCCGCTGACCAAGAAGCCCGCCGAGACCCGGATGGGGTCCGGGAAGGGCTCGCCGGAGTGGTGGATCGCCAACGTCAAGCCGGGCCGGGTGATGTTCGAGCTGTCGGGTGTCCCGGAGCCGGTCGCCCGTGAGGCGCTGCGCCGCGCGATGCACAAGCTCCCGATGAAGTGCCGCTACGTCCGGCGGATGGACGAGGTGTTCTGATGAGCGCGATCACCACCGCAGCCGAGCTGCGCGACCTGAGCCAGTCCGACCTGGCCAGCAAGCTCGGGGAGGCCAAGGAGGAGCTGTTCAACCTGCGCTTCCAGGCCGCCACCGGCCAGCTGGAGAGCCACGGCCGCCTGCGCACGGTCCGGCGTGACATCGCCCGGATCTACACCGTGATGCGCGAGCGCGAGCTCGGCATCACCGAGCCGGTCGACACCTCGTCCGGCGGCGCTACCGAGAAGGCCGGCGAGGGCGCCGAATGAGCGAGCAGACCGCAAGTCTCGAGAAGGATGGCACCGTGAGCACGCAGGAGCGCAGCAGCCGCAAGACCCGTGAGGGCCTCGTGGTCAGCGACAAGATGGACAAGACCGTCGTGGTCGCCGTCGAGGACCGCGTCAAGCACGCGTTGTACGGCAAGGTCCTGCGTCGCACCGAGCGCCTCAAGGCGCACGACGAGCAGAACCAGTGCGGCAACGGCGACCGCGTCCTCCTGATGGAGACGCGACCGCTGTCGGCCACCAAGCGCTGGCGGGTCGTGGAAGTCCTCGAGAAGGCCAAGTGACCGAGGCCTGAAGGTATTTAGGAGACAGAAGTGATCCAGCAGGAGTCGCGGCTGAAGGTCGCCGACAACACGGGTGCCAAGGAGATCCTGTGCATCCGCGTGCTCGGCGGCTCTGGTCGGCGCTACGCCGGCATCGGCGACATCGTGGTGGCCACCGTCAAGGATGCGATCCCCGGCGGCAACGTCAAGAAGGGCGATGTCGTCAAGGCCGTCGTCGTGCGGACCGTGAAGCAGCGGCGGCGCGCTGACGGGTCCTACATCCGCTTCGACGAGAACGCCGCGGTGATCCTTCGCCAGGACGGCGAGCCGCGCGGCACCCGCATCTTCGGCCCCGTCGGCCGCGAGCTGCGCGAGAAGAAGTTCATGAGGATCATCTCGCTCGCCCCGGAGGTGCTGTGATGGCGACCAAGCGTGAGGCTCAGCGGAGCCTGAGCATCAAGAAGGGCGACCACGTCCGCGTCGTCGCCGGCAAGGACCGTGGCGCCGAGGGCAAGGTGATCGCGGTGCAGCCCGAGCGCAACCGCGTGATCGTCGAGGGCGTCAACCGCATCAAGCAGCACACCAAGGTCGTGCAGCAGGGCGGCCGCGGCGGTACGTCGGGCGGCATCGTGACCAAGGAGGCCGCGATCGACGCCTCCAACGTGATGCTGCTGGTCGAGGTCGACGGCACGAAGGTGCCGTCCCGCATCGGCTTCCGCCGCGACGAGGTGACCAAGCGCCGCCCCGACGGCTCGACGTACACCGCTCACCGCAGCGTCCGGATCGCCAAGCGCACCGGTGAGGAGATCTGATGACCACCCAGACCGCCGAGACCACTACGGCCGCCGCGCCGCGGTTCAAGACCCGCTACCGCGACGAGATCCTGCCCGCACTGCGCCAGGAGTTCGGCTACGGCAACGTCATGCAGGTGCCCGGCCTGACCAAGATCGTGGTCAACATGGGCGTCGGCGACGCGGCCCGCGACTCCAAGCTGATCGAGGGCGCGGTGCGCGACCTGACCGTGATCAGCGGGCAGAAGCCGTCGGTGACCCGGGCCCGCAAGTCGATCGCGCAGTTCAAGCTGCGCGAGGGCATGCCGATCGGCTGCCACGTCACCCTGCGGGGCAACCGGATGTGGGAGTTCCTCGACCGGCTGCTGTCGCTGGCGCTGCCGCGGATCCGTGACTTCCGCGGGCTGTCGCCCAAGCAGTTCGACGGCCGCGGCAACTACACCTTCGGTCTGACCGAGCAGGTGATGTTCCACGAGATCGACCCCGACCGGATCGACCGCTCGCGAGGCATGGACATCACTGTCGTGACGACCGCGACCAACGACGAGGAGGGGCGCGCGCTCCTCAAGCACCTCGGCTTCCCGTTCAAGGAGAACTGAGCAGATGGCGAAGACGGCACTGGTCGTCAAGGCGGCCCGCAAGCCCAAGTACAAGGTCCGCAGCTACACCCGCTGCCAGCGGTGCGGCCGGCCCCGGTCGGTCTACCGCAAGTTCGGCCTGTGCCGGGTGTGCCTGCGCGACATGGCGCACAAGGGCGAACTGCCCGGCGTGACGAAGAGCAGCTGGTAAACCGACACGATCGCCGCAGGTCGCCGGTCCGCGAGGGCCGGACGAAACCACGGTGGGAAAGAGGCCGCAGGCCATGACGATGACAGACCCGATCGCAGACATGCTGAGCCGTCTGCGCAACGCCAACCAGGCGTACCACGACGACGTCCGGATGCCCTTCAGCAAGCTGAAGTCCGGTGTCGCCGAGATCCTCCAGCAGGAGGGCTACATCACGTCGTGGAAGGTCGAGGAGGCCACGGAGGAGACCGTCGGCAAGACCCTCGTGATCAACCTCAAGTTCGGCCCCAGCAGGGAGCGCTCGATCGCCGGCGTGCGCCGCATCAGCAAGCCCGGCCTGCGGGTCTACGCCAAGTCGACCAGCCTTCCGAACGTGCTCGGCGGCCTCGGCGTGGCGATCATCTCGACCAGCCAGGGCCTGCTGACCGACCGGCAGGCCAAGAAGAAGGGCGTAGGCGGGGAAGTCCTCGCCTACGTCTGGTGAGCTAGGACCGGAAGGAGAGGCAAGACATGTCGCGTATCGGCAAGTACCCCGTTCCGGTCCCCTCGGGGGTCGACGTCACCATCGACGGCCAGACCGTGACGGTGAAGGGCCCCAAGGGCGAGCTGTCGCACACCGTGGCCGCACCGATCGTCGTCCGCCGCGGCGACGACGGCACCGTGGTGGTCGACCGTCCCGACGAGGAGCGCGAGAGCAGGTCGCTGCACGGGCTGTCCCGGACGCTGATCGCCAACATGGTCGCCGGCGTCACCCAGGGCTTCGAGAAGAAGCTCGAGATCGTCGGCGTCGGCTACCGCGTGCTGTCGAAGGGCCCGGCGAGCGTGGAGTTCCAGCTCGGCTACTCCCACCCGATCCCGTTCGAGGCGCCCGAGGGCATCACGTTCACCGTCGAGGGACCGACCAGGATCACCGTGCAGGGCATCGACAAGCAGCGCGTGGGCGAGGTGGCCGCCAACATCCGCAAGCTGCGCAAGCCCGAGCCGTACAAGGGCAAGGGCGTCCGCTACGCGGGCGAGCAGGTCCGCCGCAAGGTGGGGAAGGCTGGTAAGTAAGCATGGCCATCGGTCTGAAGTCAGGCAAGCACACGTCGGCGCGCACCAAGTCGCGCCTGCGTCGGCAGATCCGCACCCGCAAGAAGGTCTCCGGCACCGCCGCGCGCCCGCGCCTGGTCGTCACCCGCTCCTCGCGGCACATGGTCGCGCAGCTGGTCGACGACGTGCACGGCCGCACGCTGGTCTCGGCCAGCACGATGGAGGCCGACCTGCGCGCGCTCGAGGGCGACAAGACCGCCAAGGCCGGCAAGGTCGGCGAGCTGGTCGCCGAGCGGGCCAAGGCCGCTGGTGTGCAGAGCGTGGTGTTCGACCGCGCGGGCAACAAGTACCACGGGCGGGTCGCCGCCGTGGCCGACGGGGCCCGCAGCGGCGGGCTCGAGCTCTGAATCGTTACGACGCAAAGATGAGGAAAGGTAGTTCGAAATGAGCGGACCCCAGCCACGTAGTGGGGGCGCCGGTGGGGATCGCCGCGGCGACCGCCGCGGCCGCGACGACCGCCGTGGTGGGGCGGCCGACAAGACCGCCTACATCGAGCGCGTCGTCGCGATCAACCGGGTCGCCAAGGTCGTGAAGGGCGGTCGTCGCTTCAGCTTCACCGCCCTGGTGGTCGTCGGCGACGGCGACGGCATGGTCGGCGTCGGCTACGGCAAGGCCAAGGAGGTGCCGGCCGCCATTGCCAAGGGCGTCGAGGAGGCCAAGAAGTCGTTCTTCAAGGTCCCGCGCGTCCAGGGCACGATCCCGCACCCGATCCAGGGCGAGAAGGCCGCCGGTGTGGTCTTCCTGCGACCGGCGTCGCCCGGTACCGGTGTGATCGCCGGGGGCCCCGTGCGCGCCGTCCTGGAGTGCGCCGGCATCCATGACGTTCTCACCAAGTCGCTCGGCTCGGCCAACGCGATCAACATCGTGCACGCGACCATCGCCGCGCTGCGCGGGCTCGAGCAGATCGAGACCGTCGCCGCCCGGCGGGGCCTGCCGATCGAGGACGTCGCGCCGGGCTGGCTGCTGAAGGCCCGTGCGGAGGTGGCGGGCTGATGGCGCGCCTGCGGGTGCGACAGACGCACTCCACCATCGGACGCAAGAAGAACCAGCAGCAGACGCTGCGCACGCTCGGGCTGCGGCGGATCGGCGACGTGGTCGTCAGGGACGACCGCCCCGAGGTCCGCGGCATGCTCGCGACGGTCACCCACCTGGTGGCCGTCGAGGAGGTCGACTGACGATGACAGACAGAGCAAACAGGGCACTCAAGCTGCACCACCTGCGCCCCGCGCCGGGTGCGCACACGCCCAAGACCCGCGTGGGCCGCGGCGAGGGCAGCAAGGGCAAGACCGCCGGCCGGGGCACCAAGGGCACCAAGGCCCGCAACCAGGTCCCCGCGAACTTCGAGGGCGGCCAGATGCCGCTGCACATGCGGCTGCCCAAGCTGAAGGGCTTCCACAGCCCGTTCCGGGTGGAGTACCAGGTGGTCAACCTGGACCGGCTGACCCAGCTCTACCCCGAGGGCGGCGAGGTCACGGTCGAGGACCTGGCCGAGCGGGGCGCCGTGCGCCCCGGGCGGCCGGTCAAGGTGCTCGGCAACGGCGAGGCGGGAGCGGCGTTCACGGTGAGCGTGCACAAGTTCTCGAAGTCCGCCCGGCAGAAGATCGAGGCGGCCGGCGGGAGCGTCACCGAGCTCGAAGGCTGACCTATCCGCCTCGCGGCGGGGCTGGGACTGTTATTGTCCGCTGACAGCACGACGGGCCCTCGGCACGAGGGCAACGCTTGGAGGACACGGTGCTAGGCGCCTTCGTCAACGCGTTCCGCACGCCGGACCTGCGGCGCAAGTTGCTGTTCGTGC
>JALZDI010000156.1 GCA_030862655.1 Actinomycetota bacterium
CCGCTGCGCCGCCCCCGCGAGCAGGCCGCCCGCATCGTGCAGGAGCTCGGCCGGCTGCTCCGCGCGGCCACCGCCAGCGTCGGCAGCGGCAACGTCGACGACGCCGTGCGCACGCTCGAGCACGCCCGGGCGACCGAGGTGCCACTGGCCGACCTGCGTGCCGCGGCCCGCGAGGGGCTCGACGTGGTGCGGTCCTCCCCGCTGCGCCGCCGGCACGGGGCCGCGCTGCGCAAGATGGCCGAGCTGGTGGTGCCGCTGGACCGGGCGATGCGCAACACCCGCGTGCTGGTGCGAAGGACGGTCGCCGCCACCCGGTTGGGCGAGCCCGTGCCCGCCGCCTACCTCGCGCTGGTCGACCGGGTCGCCGACGCGGCCGACGTCATCGCCGCCGAGCTCGCGGCGGGCAACCTGCCACGGGCGGCCCGGGAGCCGCTGGCCGACATCGCGCAGCAGACGGCGCAGCAGAACCTGGAGCGTGGCCTGTCCGCGGCCGTGGTGCTCGCCCAGGTCCGTTCCCTGGTCGTGGACCTGCTGCAGATGACCGGGCTGAGCGCCGACGAGGCGCGCGCGCTGATGCCGGCCGAGCCGCGGCCCAGCCGGGACTGACGCTCAGGACGCCTCGTGCTCGTGGGTGCCCGGACGCGGCGCCCATGGCTGCTCCTCCGCCGGGCGGATCACGATCAGCCGGTCCCCCGGCTGCAGCTGGGTCACGGTCGGCTCGTAGTAGCGGTAGACGTAGCCGTCGCGGATCACCGCAACCACCTGGTCCGGCAGCGACTGCGGCTGCTTGCCCGCCTCGCGCGGCAGCAGCGGACGCTCCGCGACCTCCAGCCCCTCGCCGTACGCGAGCAGGTCCTCCAGCACCGACCCCAGGCTGGGGCTGAGCGTGGACAGCCCCAGCAGCCGGCCGACGGCCTCGGAGGAGGTGATCACCGAGTCGGCTCCGCTCTGGCGCACCAGCGGCACGTTGTCGTGCTCGCGCACCGCCACCACCAGGTAGGTGTCGGGGTTGAGCTGGCGCACGGTCAGCGCGGACAGCACGGCCGAGTCGTCGCGGTCGAGGGTGATGATCACCTGCCGCGCGCGCTGCACCTCGGCCCGGCGCAGCACGTCGCGGCGGGTCGCGTCGCCGGCGACCACCGCCAGCCCGTCGGCGTGCGCGTCGGCGAGCGCGGGGCTGCTGGGGTCGACCACGATGATCGACTCCTTGGCGAACCCGTTGCTGATCAGCGTGGTCACCGCGCTGCGCCCCTTG
Organism: Actinomycetota bacterium; assembly: GCA_030862655.1. The sequence goes on from JALZDI010000156.1 coordinate 1,256, forward strand.
GTGCCGTAGCCGACGACCACCACGTGGTCCTGCATGTGCTTCCTCCATCGCGAGATGCGCCACAGGTCGCGCCCCTGGCTGGCCAGCACCTCCAGCGTGGTGCCGACCAGCAGGATCAGGAACAGGACACGCAACGGCGTGACCAGCAGCGCGTTGACCATCCTCGCCTCGGGCGTGACCGGCACGATGTCGCCGTAGCCGGTGGTGGTCATGGTGACCGTGGCGTAGTAGACCGCGTCCAGCAGGGACACGTGGCCGGTGCGGTCGGTCTGGTCGCGGTAGCCTTCGTGGTCCACCACGACCACCAGCACGATCGAGCCCAGCAGGACCAGCGCGAGCAGCATCCGCCGGCCGAGCTCGCCGAGCGGCGACCGGGTCCGCTCGGGCAGCCGGACCATACCCAGCGCCGACTCCTCCCGGCGCGCCGCCCTCTTCACCGCCACGCCCCTGACCCTAAGGGACCGGGGAACATGAAAGCGCTCTCATCTGCGTGTCATGCTGGTCTCGTCCTACCTCCACACACTCTGACGCATGAGCCCGATCGCCAAGATTGCCGTAGCCGGGGGCCTCCTCGCCGTCCTCGGCGGGTTCCTGGTGGGCCGGGTCGTGGCCGAGCAGGCGCCCCTGCCCGACGTGGGCGACCCCGTCACCGTGGGCTCCACGACCGAACCGACGCGCTCGGCCGAGGCGCCGACCCTGCGGCCGAGCGAGCGTCCCGGCAAGACCCGCAGCCCAGACGACGCCCCGACCAGCGGCGGCACCCGTGGCCCGGCAGGCGGGGACGACGGCTCGGACGACAACAGCGGGCCCGGCAGCGCCGACGACGATGACGACGACAGCAGCGGCAGGGGCCGTGGACGCGGGCGTGGCCGCGGTGGCGACGACGATGACGTGCCGGCGGTGGGACCGACGCCCTCGGGTATCGACGATGACGACGGCGACGACGACAGCAGCGGTCCGGGCGGCGGGGACGACGACGGCGACGACAGTGGCGGCGACGATGACTGAGCAGCGGGGCGATGACCACTGACCCCAGCCTCGGCCACCGCATCTCGACCCAGGCCCGAGCGGTACGCACCCGCATCGCTGCCTGGGCCGTCCTGCTGACCGCGCTGGCGCTGTTCGGGGCCGGCCTGACGGCCTATGTCGTGGTGAGCGAGCGCATCGACGCCCGGATCAACCAGGCGATCCGGCAGGAGGTCGCCGAGTTCGACACGCTGCAGGAGGAGGGGATCGACCCCGCGACCGGTGAGCCGTTCCGGACGGCCAGGCGGCTGATGAAGGTCTCCCTGCAGCGGCAGGTCCCCGACGACAACGAGCACATCGTGGCCTTCCTCAACGGGCGCCCGGTGCTCCAGTCGCTGTTCGCCCGCGAGGAGTACGAACGGCTGCTCGACGACCCCGCCTTCCAGCGCGCCGTCCGCGACCTGCTCCCCGGTGGCGGCTCCGCCCGCGTCGAGACCGGCCTCGGCGAGGTCGTGATGGCGGTCAAGCCGGTCAACGACCTCGACAACCAGGGCGCCTACGTGCCGGTCTACTTCACCGCCCCCGAGTACGCCGAGCTCGAGGTCGTGACCCAGGCCTACCTGTTCGTCGCGGCGGTCGCGCTCGCGGTGGTCACCGCGGGCGCGTGGCTGGTCGCCGGACGGCTGCTCAAGCCGCTGCGCGACATGCGCGCCACCGCGCGGGAGATCAGTGACAGCGACCTCAGCCGACGTCTCGACACCACCGGCAACGACGACATCACCGAGCTCGGCGACACGTTCAACGCGATGCTCGACCGGCTCGAGCAGGCCTTCGCGCAGCAGCGGCGGTTCCTCGACGACGCCGGGCACGAGCTGCGCACCCCGCTGACGATCGTGCGCGGCCACCTCGAGCTGCTCGACCCCCGGCACGCCGGCGACACCGAGACGACCCGCGAGCTGGTGCTCGACGAGCTCGACCGGATGGCGCGGCTGGTCGACGACATGATCGTGCTGGCCAAGTCGGGGCGGCCCGACTTCCTCAAGCCCACCGAGGTGGACGCGGGCATGCTGACCGACGAGGTGCTCGACAAGGTGCGCGCACTCGGCGACCGGCACTGGGTGCTCGACGAGCGCGCGGAGGGCGCCGTGCACGTCGACCCCCAGCGGGTGACGCAGGCGCTGGTGCAGCTGGCCACGAACGCCGTACAGCACACCTCCCCCGGCGACCTGGTCGCCCTCGGCAGCGCGATGAACGGCACCCACGTGCGCTGGTGGGTCCGCGACAGCGGACCGGGGGTGGCGGCCGAGGACGCCGGCCGCATCTTCGAGCGCTTCCAGCGCGGGCCGCAGGACCGGGGCGCGGACGGCTCCGGGCTGGGCCTGTCGATCGTGCGGGCCATCGCGGAGGCCCACGGCGGCGATGTCCGCCTGGACTCCGCGCCCGGGCACGGTGCGACGTTCACGGTGGAGCTGCCCGGAGCCGCCCGCCACGAGCACGCACGAGAGGAGACGGAGGTCCTGTGAGCCGCATCCTGGTCGCCGAGGACGAGGACCGCATCGCCTCGTTCGTGGAGAAGGGCCTGCGCGCCAACGGGTTCACACCCACCGTGGTGGCCGACGGGGCCACCGCCCTGGGCCACGCCATGTCCGGCGACTTCGACCTGCTCGTGCTCGACATCGGGCTGCCGACCATGGACGGCTTCACCGTGCTGCGCCGGCTGCGGGAGGCACGCGGCGCGATCCCGGTGATCATCCTGACCGCCCGCGACTCGGTCAGCGACACCGTCGCCGGCCTCGAGGGCGGCGCCGACGACTACATGCCCAAGCCGTTCAAGTTCGACGAGCTGCTGGCCCGGATCCGGCTGCGGCTGCGCACCGACCGCTCGGCACCCGAGGCCACGGTGCTGCAGCACGGGGGGCTCGCCCTCGACCTGCGCACCCGCCGCGCCCAGGTGGACGGGAGGGTCATCGACCTCTCGGCGCGGGAGTTCGCACTCACCGAGATGTTCCTGCGCAACCCCAACCAGGTGCTCTCCCGCGAGCAGCTGCTGTCGCACGTGTGGGGCTACGACTTCGACCCCGGGTCCAACGTCGTCGACGTCTACGTGCGCTACCTGCGCAAGAAGCTCGGCACGCAGCGGTTCCAGACAGTGCGCGGGATGGGCTACCGGCTCGTGTCGGAGTGACCGCTCACAGCTTGGGCTTGAACCCGCCGATCTTCGGCTTGGGCAGCGCGTCGACGAGCGGCTCGAGCACCCCCGCCAGCTCCGCGGGGGTGGGCCGGTTGCTCGGGCTGTACTCCAGGCAGGCATAGATCGGCTTGGTCACCTGCTCGGGGAAGTCCTGCGGCAGCTCGTAGGGCCCCGACGCCAGCTGCGGGAAGCGCTCGGCCAGCGGCGCGTCGTCGTCACGGGCGCCGTCGTCGAACGGCCGGTAGCCGGCCGCCGCCTCGTACAGGCTGGCGCCGAGACCCCAGATGTCGCTGGCGAAGCCGGGTACGCCGGTGCGCTGCGGATCGGCCTGCTCGGGCGGCATGTAGGCGTCGGTGCCGATCACGTGGGTCAACCGCTCCGCCGCCTCCACCGGGCGGGCGATGCTCAGGTCGATCAGCCGCGGCGGCGAGCCCATGATGATATTGCTCGGCTTGACGTCCAGGTGCACCACACCGGTCGAGCGCAGGTAGTGCAGTGCCGAGCACATCTCCAGCCCGAGCGGCAGTAGCTGCTGCAGCGGGAGCCTGCCGTACTTGCGGACCAGCGTGGACAACCTCGGACCGTCGAGGTTCTCCAGCACCAGGTGCGGCCGCGGGCCGTCCAGCACCGCGCGGAAGCCGCGCACGATCACCGGGTGGTTGAGCCGGCCGACCATGTCGGTCTCGCGCTCCAGCCCGCGCAGCGTGTCGGGGTCGTCGACCTGGTCGGGGCGGACCACCTTGACCACCACGGGGGCGAACAGCCGCTCGTCCCAGCCGAGGTAGGCCTCGTAGGCGCGGCCCCCGCCGAGCAGCCTGATCGCGGTCAGGCCGGGGACGATCTCCTCTCCGTGGGAGAGCTTCCAGCTTCCGGTCATCGCAGGCTCCTCGGCCATCAGTGTGGGTGGGGCCGCCTGGCCGGGGCAAGGGTGCGCGTTGCCC
>JALZDI010000020.1 GCA_030862655.1 Actinomycetota bacterium
CCACCGGACCGCCTCCGAACTGCCTACTGGGTGTTCGCGGCGCTGATCGCCTTGGACATCTCCGCGATCGCCTGGTCGACCGATGCGGAGCCCTTCAGGGCAGCGTAGGCGTTTGCCTGCACCGCTTCGGTGACCGCCGGGTAGAACGGCGTCACCGGCCGCGGCTCGGCGTTCTGGATCGAGGTCTCCAGTGTCGGCAGGTAGGGGAACTGCTTCACCAGCGCGGGGTCGTCGTACAGGCTCTGTCGCGTCGGGGCGAGGGACCCCTTCTCCAGGAAGAACTTCTGCGACTGCTCCGACACCATGAACTGCACGAAGTCACGCGCCGTCGCCTTGTTGTCGGAGAAGACGCTGATTCCCGCGTTGTGACCGCCGAGGCTGGAGACACCCGGGACGGTGCTCCCGCTGCCCGGCAGCGGGGCGACGCCGAACTTGCCCTTGACCTTCGAGCCGCCCTCGGTCTGCGCCAGCGCGTAGACGTACGGCCAGTTGCGCAGGAACAGCAGATCGCCCGCCTGGAACGCGATGCGCCCCTCCTCCTCGGTGTAGGTGATCGCCTTGGCCGGGATGTTGCCACTCTCGAAGCCCTCGACCAGGTTCTGCAGCCCCTCTCTCGACTCGGGCGTGTCCACCGCGGGTGTGATCCCGTCGTCCTCGACGATGTCGCCGCCGGCGGTGTTGATCGCCTCGGCCGCGTTGACCGTCAGCCCCTCGTACTCGGAGAACTGGCCGGCGTAGCAGCCCATGTTGTTCTCATCGGCGATGTCACACATGCCCATCATCTCGTCCCACGTCTTCGGCGGGTTGGGCACGAGGTCCTTGCGGTAGTAGAGCAGCCCGCCGTCGCTGTGCTGGGGCGCGGTGTACAGCTTGCCGTTGTAGGTGCCGCTCTCGACCGTCGGCTGCAGCATGCCGGTGGTGTCGACCGCGAAGTCGCCCTCGAGCGGCTGCAGCCAGCCCTGCGCGGCGAACTCGGCGGTCCACACCACGTCGACGCTCATCACGTCGTAGCCCGCGTCCTCGGCCAGGAAGTGCTCGCGGAGGTCGTCGTGCTGCTGGTCGGCCTCGTCGGTCTGCTCCTTGAAGGTGACCTTCTCGTCGGGGTGCGCCTTGTTCCACTTGGCGATGATCGGACGGATGATGTTGCTGTTGTCCTTGCCCTGGACGTAGGTGATCGGCCCGCGCGCGTCGAGATTCTGCGACGCGGGGTCGTCGCCGCCCCCGGAGCCGCATGCACTCGCGGTCAGTAGGACGGCCGAGCCCGCCGCGATGACCGCGGAGACCTTTCGGGTGGGCTTCATGACTGCTCCTCCTCATGCTGCAGGGCGGGTCTGGCGCCGTCCAGGTCACCGGCCTCGTCCGACTCGGTGCAGTTCCCTCCGGTCACGCAAACGCTTGCGTGAAAGCGTGTCGAAGGTCACCCTCGTAAGTCAACTCCCGCAACACGGGTGTTATGGATCAGCAACGCGCCGAGGGCCGGGCGATGAACGGCATGGACGACATGAGCGACAGGTACGGTGCCGCGGCGCACCCTGCCCACACCAACCACATCAACCACATCAACATGGCCGACGTCGCGCGTGCCGCCGGCGTCTCGACCAGCACCGTGTCCCGGGCGCTGCGCGGGCAGGCCGGGGTGTCCGAGGCGACCCGTGAGCGGATTAGGGCGATTGCCGCCGGTCTGTCCTATGTCGTCTCGCCCGACGCGTCGGCACTGGCCGGCCGCTCGACGCACCGCGTCGGGGTGGTGGTCCCGTACATCGGCGAGTGGTTCTTCTCCACCATGCTCGCCGGCATCGAGGGCCTGCTGCGCGGTGCCGACCTGGACACGCTGATCTACCACGTGGACGGGCTCGCCGACCGGCAACGGTTCTTCGAGCGGTTGCCGGCCCGGCGCAAGGTGGACGCCGTGATCGTGGTGGCGCTTCCGGTGAGCGAGGAGCAGGTGCAGCGGCTCGGGTTGATGGGGGTGCACGTGGTCGTCGCCGGCGGCCGGCTGGGGCCGTACCCGCACGTGCGGATCGACGACGTGTCGGTCGGCCGGCGGGCGGTGGAGCACCTGGTCGGCCTGGGGCACGAACGCATCGCGATGGTCCGCTCCCGCGACAGCGAGGGCGTCAGCTGGCCGGCCGACGAGGACCGGGCGCGCGGCTTCGGCCAGGGCCTCGAGCAGGCCGGACTGCCGGTGTGTGAGGACCTCGTCGTCACCGAGCTGTGGGGTGTGCAGGGCGGGCGCGAGGGGATGCGCCGGCTTCTCGGCCGGCGGCCACGGCCGACGGCCGTGGTGGCCTTCTCCGACGAGATGGCGCTGGGGGTGCTGCACTGCCTGCGCCGGTCCGGGGTCGACGTGCCCTCGCAGGTGTCGGTGGTCGGCGTCGACGACCATCCCATGGCCGAGCTGCATGACCTGACCACGTTCCGCCAGCCGGTGCAGGAGCAGGGCGCCGCCGCCGCGCGCACGACGCTCGACCTGCTGCAGGGGCGCACGCCGCAGATGCCGACGCGCACCCTGCCCACCGAGCTGGTCGTGAGGGGCACCACCAGCCCGCCGCCCCGCTGAGCGCTGCACCTCATGCGTCACCACTCGCGCCACCAGACGTTGACCGCGTAGTCCACCTCCAGACCACGGTGCTCGGCGAGTGCACGCTCGGCCTGCGCGGGCGGCAGCTCGATGCGCAGCACGGCCTCGAGGTCCTCGCGCGAGGCGAACCGCCAGCCCATGTCGACCCGCCGGCGGTTCCACCCCCGACCGGACCAGAAGCGCTCGACCGCCGCCGCGTCGTAGGCGGGGTACGCCGAGCGGAACCACCGGCCGAACGTGCTGCGGGTGGCGTCGTTGTCGACCACGTAGGACACGCCGCCGCGGCGCATCACCCGGGCCAGCTCACGCAGGCCGGGCTCGCAGCCGGGCCCGAAGAAGTAGGCCCAGCGCGCGTGCGCGACATCGACGCGGTGGCTGGGTAGCGGGAGGTCCTGGGCCGCGCCGACGCGCACCCCGACGTTGCGCAGTCCGGTGCAGCGGCGGCGTGCCACGGCCGCCAGTCCCGGGTGCGGCTCGACCCCGACGACACGTGCGGCGGTCGCGGCGAAAGAGGGCAGGTGAAAGCCGGTGCCGCAGCCGACGTCGAGCACGTCGGCGCCCGCCCAGTCGCGGATCCCGCGCAGCGCGGCGGTCAGGCTGCCGTCGGGGTCGACGGCGCGGTTCTCGACCTCGTAGACGTCGGGTCGCTGCCAGATGTTGGGGCTGCGTACGGCGCCGCGCGCCTTGGCGGCAACCATCGCCGGGCTCAGACGCGGACGAGGCCGTCGGCGGTCTTGAAGTGCGCGGCGACGATGCCGGGCGTCCCGTGGGGCGCGACCCAGTCGACGTCGAGGCCCTGCAGGATGTTGGCCGGAGACTCGCCCAGCCACTGGGTCATGCGCTGCGGGTCGCCGGCGATCTCGAGCTTGGCGAGGCTGATGTCGCCGCTCGCGCCCGACGACGGGTGGTGCCTCATGTCACTGACCCACTGCACGAAGAACGGCAGCTGCGGGTCGGCGATCAGGCCCTTGATGCCGATCTGGCGCCAGCGCAGCTCGATGCCGTCGGGCCGGTGCCGGTTGCCCGGGACCGACTCGCGACCAAGGCGCTCCTCGACCGAGGCGATGTCGTCGACGGCGACCACCCAGCCGAGCCAGCCGCCGCCGGCCTGCGAGCGGTCGCGCACGGCCTGCCCGAACGGTGCCTTGTCGGAGGCGGGGTGGTCGAGCACCTCGACGATCTCGAGGTACTGGTCATCGGTGAGGGGGAGCACCACGTTGCGGGTGCCGAACCGGGGGTGCACGCCACCGTCGACGAACTTCTCGCCCAACAGCTCGGTGAGGCGTTCCGCGGTGCCGACGAGACCGTCGGCGCCCACCGCATAGGAGATGTGGTCGAGACGCATGCCCTGCATTGTCGCGACACCACGGATCCGCTCGGACATCGGGGTCGGTTTGCCGCCTCGGCACCGACCACGGGGCCGCCGAGCGCCGCCCGGGGTCATCCGGCGACGGTGCTGCCTCGCTCACCGGCGCGGCGGCTGCCCCGCCGCCTCGGGGGGTCGGCCGGGTGCAGCGCCAGGTCGCTGCGCGACTGCAGATGCCGTTCGCAGTGCCGGCGCAGCTCGTCGTACGCCTCGCGGCCCATCATCTCCACGAGCTCGGGCTCGTAGGAGACGTAGACCGGGTCCTGGGCGACGTGGGCCTCGGTGTTGGCCGTGCAGTACCAGTCGAAGTCGTGGCCGCCGGGCCCCCAGCCGCGCCGGTCGTACTCGCCGATGGTGACCTCGGTGTACTCGGTGCCGTCGGTGAGCTCGACGTCGCGGTAGGTGCGCCGGATCGGCAGCTGCCAGCACACGTCGGGCTTGGTCTCCAGCGGGTGCATCCCGTGCTTGAGGGCGTAGGCGTGCAGTGCGCACCCGCGCGGACCGTCGAAGTCGGGTCGGTTGTGGAAGATGCACGCCCCGTCGTACTGCCGGGTCTTGAGCTCGCCATCCTCGTCGACCTCGGTCCAGCCGTTCTTGCGGCCCTCGTCACGCATCTGCCAGTCCTCGGGACCGAGCTTCTTGGCCCACTTCTTGACCCTCTTCTCGTCGTCCTTGTCGGCGAAGTGGGCGCCCAGCGTGCAACACCCGTCGTCGGGTCGGTCGGCGTAGACGCCGGGGCAGCCGTTGCCGAAGATGCAGGCCCACCGCGAGGTGAGCCAGGTGAGGTCGCAGCGGTAGACCTGGTCCTCGTCGCCGGGGTCGGTGAACTCGATCCAGGCACGGGGGAACTGGAGGTCGATCTCAGGCACGTAGCCGAGCGTACGTCCTCGGGGCGAGGACCGTGAGCGTGCCCGCGGTGCACCTGGCGGCGCGGATAGGTTGTGGGCATGCGCATCGCCGTGCTCGACGTGGGTTCCAACACCGTGCACCTGCTCGTGGTGGACGCGCACCGCGGAGCGGCTCCGCTGCCGGCGTACTCGCACAAGGAGACCCTGCGGCTGGCCGAGTACCTCGACGCCGACGGCGTCGTGCCGGAGGGCGTGGACACCCTGGTGCGGTTCGTGCGCGACGCGATCCGGGTCGCCGACGACAAGGGCTGCGAGTCGGTGCTGGCGTTCGCCACCTCGGCGGTGCGCGAGGCCGGCAACAGCGCAGACGTCATCGCCCGCGTCAACGCCGAGACCGGCGTCGACCTGCGCGCGCTGCCCGGTTCGGACGAGGCCCGGCTGACGTTCCTGGCCGTGCGCCGCTGGTTCGGCTGGTCGTCCGGGCAGCTGACGGTGTTCGACATCGGCGGGGGCTCGCTGGAGATCGCCTCCGGGGCCGACGAGACCCCGGCCGTGGGGCAGTCGCTGCCGCTGGGCGCCGGGAGGCTGACCCGCGACTGGCTTCCTGCCGAGGCTCGCGGCGAGGTTCCGGCCGCCGACGACGTGCGGGCCCTGCGCCATCACATCCGTACGGCGGTCGCGCGCGAGGCGGGCAGCGTGCTGCGGCACGGGCGGCCCGACCACGCGGTGGCGACCAGCAAGACGTTCCGGTCGCTGGCCCGGGTCTGTGGAGCGGCGCCGTCCGGCGAGGGCCCGTACGTGCGGCGGCTGCTGCCGCGCGACGAGCTGGCGACCTGGCTGCCCAAGCTGGCGCGGATGCCGGCGGCCGAGCGCGCCCGGCTGCCCGGGGTGTCCGCGGCTCGCGCGCACCAGCTGGTGGCGGGTGCGCTGGTCGCCGACGCGGTGCTGGACCTGTTCGACCTGCCGGAGCTGGAGATCTGTCCGTGGGCACTGCGCGAGGGCGTGATCCTCGAGCACCTGGACAAACTCTGAGGCCGTCCCCGTGCTCTGTGACGCCGGAGCAATAGTCTGGGGAGGTGACCGACCAGAACGGATCCGCGGAGAGGCTCCCCGTCCTCGACGCGGACGAGCTCCAGGTGGCGCTGTCCACCGCGTCGGTCTACCCGGAGTCCACGGCCAGCGGGTTCGAGCTCGCGGCCCGGCTGGGCTACGACGCGGTCGAGGTGATGGTCGGGACCGACCCGGTGAGCCAGGACGTCGACGCGGTGCGCCATCTGGCCGAGTACCACGCGCTGCCGGTGTGCTCGGTGCACGCGCCCTGCCTGCTCATCACCCAGCGGGTCTGGGGCACCGAGCCCTGGGCGAAGCTCGAGCGGAGCGCGCAGATGGCGCGCGACCTCGGGGCACCCGTGGTCGTCGTACACCCGCCGTTTCGCTGGCAGCGCGACTACGCACGTAACTTCGTCGAGGGCATCGCCCGGCTCGAGTCCGAGTCCGGGGTGCAGTTCGCGGTGGAGAACATGTACCCGTGGCGGGCGCCGCGCCGTGACGTGCAGGCCTACGTGCCCGGCTGGAACCCGGTCGAGCACGAGTTCGCCAACGTGACCATCGACCTGTCGCACTCGGCCACCGCCGGGAACAACCCGGTGGAGATGGCCGCCGAGCTGGGCGACCGGCTCGCGCACGTGCATCTCGCCGACGGCTCCGGGTCGGCCAAGGACGAGCACCTCGTGCCCGGCCGCGGCAACCAGCCGTGCGCGGAGTTCCTCGAGTACTGCGCCGCCTCGCGGTTCCGCGGCACCGTCGTGGTCGAGATCAACACCCGGCGCAGCGGCAGCCGGGCGCTGCGCCAGCAGGACCTGGCCGAGGCGCTGGCGTTCGCCCGGCTCAACCTGGTGGCCGCCGCCGACTACACCGTCGGCTCCGACGGCACGGTCGAGCGCCGGGCCCGATGAGCCGCCGTACCGCCGCCGCCCGCGGACGCCGTCCCGGCGGCCCCGACACCCGCGGCGAGATCCTGGCCGCCGCGCGGGGGTCGTTCGCCGAGCACGGCTTCGACCGCACCACGATCCGTGCCGTGGCGAGCGAGGCCGGGGTCGACCCGGCGCTGGTGCACCACTACTTCGGCAGCAAGGAGGACCTGTTCCTGGCCGCGCTGGAGATCCCGGTCGACCCGCGCACGCTGATCCCGCAGGTGTTCGGGCCGGGCCTCGACGGGGTGGGGGAGCGGCTGCTGCGGACGTTCCTGGTCGTCTGGGACGAGCCGGAGAACCAGCAGGCGCTGGTGGCGTTCATCCGCACCGCGTTCGTCGCCGACGAGACCGCGGAGCTGCTGCGCAACGGCATCGCCCGGGTCGTGCTGGGAGCGGTCATCCCGCACCTGAAGGAGGCCGGGGTCGCCCACCCCGAGGTACGCGCGACGCTGGTCGCGTCGCAGCTGGCCGGTCTGATCATGGCCCGGTTCGTGCTGCGGCTCGAGCCGCTGGCGTCGCTGCCGGCCGACGAGGTGGTGGCGTGGGTCGGGCCGAACGTGCAGCGCTACGTCGACGGCCCCACGCCTCCCCGGTGACGCACCCACCCTCTGAGCCCGCGTCGTCACGCCACCCGGGATTTCGGCGCGCCGCGAGAGGGTTGACGGGGTGGTCGTGCGGGAGGACAATTCAACGCATGATGAATAACGCCGGACCGGCGGTGCGGGTGGCCGACCTGCACGTGCACCGGGGCGGTCGCGAGGTCCTGCGGGGGCTGACGTTCGACGTACCCGCCGGACAGGTCACCGGCCTGCTGGGACCCTCGGGCTGCGGCAAGACCACGCTGATGCGCGCACTGGTCGGTGTGCAGAGCCACGTCACCGGCACCATCGAGGTGCTCGGACAGCCGGCCGGGGCACCGGTGCTGCGCCGCCGGATGGGCTACGTGACCCAGGACCCCAGCGTCTACGCCGACCTCACCGTGCGGCAGAACCTGAGGTTCTTCGCCAGCGTGCTGTCGGCCGGCAGCGGCTCGGTGGACCGGGCGATCGAGTACGTCGACCTGCAGGACCACGCCGACCTCGTGGTGGCGAAGCTGTCCGGCGGGCAGCGTTCCCGGGCCTCGCTCGCGGTGGCCCTGCTCGGCTCGCCGGAGGTGCTGGTGCTCGACGAGCCCACGGTCGGGCTCGACCCCGTGCTGCGGCGCGACCTGTGGGCGCTGTTCCACCGGCTGGCCGAGACCGGGGTCACCGTGCTGGTGTCCAGCCACGTGATGGACGAGGCCGACCGGTGCGAGCGGCTGCTGCTGATGCGCGAGGGCCTGCTGCTGGCCGACGACACCCCGCAGGCGCTGCGCGACCGCACGAACTCGCCCGACATCGAGGGCGCTTTCCTGGCGCTGGTGGAGAAGACCGAGGAGGAGGTGGTGCGATGAACCCGCGGGTCACACTGGCGGTCGCGGTGCGGGTGCTGCGCCAGCTCAGGCACGACCATCGCACGGTCGCGATGCTGCTCGTGGTGCCGTGCGTGCTGCTGACCCTGCTGTGGTGGATGTTCGACGGCAACGACCTCGTCTTCAACCGGTTCGGGCCTCCCTTGCTGGCACTGTTCCCCTTCATCGTGATGTTCCTGGTCACCTCGGTGACGACGCTGCGGGAGCGGTCCAGCGGCACCCTCGAACGGCTGCTGTCGATGCCGCTGGGGAAGGCCGACCTGCTGCTCGGCTACGCGATCGCGTTCGGCCTGGTCGCGCTCGCCCAGGCCGCACTCGCGGTCGGCCTCACCGTGGGGCTGCTCGGCCTGGAGGTCACCGGGCCGGTGTGGATGCTGACGGTCGTCGCGGTGCTCGACGCGGTGCTCGGCACGACGCTCGGACTGTTCGTGTCGGCGTTCGCCGAGACCGAGTTCCAGGCGGTGCAGTTCATGCCGGCGCTGGTGCTGCCACAGATCCTGCTGTGCGGGCTGTTCGTGGCGCGCGACGCGCTGCCGCAGGTGCTCGACGTCCTGTCCGACGCGATGCCGCTGTCGTACGCGGTGGAGGCGATGCAGCAGGTGCAGTCCAGCGCCGACGTGACCTCCACGCTGATGCTCGACCTTGTCGTGGTCGGCGGATTCGTGGTCGCCGCGCTCGGCTTGGGCGCCGCCACGCTCAGGCGGCGTACGGCGTAGCCTGGGCCGCGCCGGGCACCGCGACAGCGTGGTCCGCCGCGGCCGCCGTACAACGCGCATACGAGGAGGCAGCGTGCTCCGCCGTTCGTTGCTGGCAGTCTCGCGCAGCTCGCGGGTCAAGGGTTTGGTCAGCACCATGCCGGTGTCGAGCGGCATCGTCGCCCGCTACGTCCCCGGCGAGGACACCGCCTCGGCGGTGGGGGCGGCCCGGCACCTGGCCGACGACGGGCTGCTCGCCACGCTGGACTACCTCGGCGAGGACACGCTCGACCGCGTGCAGGCCGACGCGACCGTGCGCGCCTACGTCGAGGTGCTGCAGTCGCTCGGCAGGCACGGGCTCGCGCACAGCGCGGAGGTGTCGGTCAAGCTGTCTGCGGTCGGGCAGGCGCTGGGCCGCGACGGAGAGAAGGTCGCACTCGACAACGCCCGCACCATCTGCCAGGCGGCCCGCAACGCCGGCACCACGGTGACTCTCGACATGGAGGACCACACCACCACCGAGTCCACGCTCGAGGTGCTGCGCAACCTGCGCCAGGACTTCCCCGAGACCGGGGCGGTGGTGCAGGCGTACCTGCACCGAACCGAGGCCGACTGCCACGACCTGGCCTACGAGGGGTCGCGGGTTCGGCTGTGCAAGGGCGCCTACAAGGAACCGGAGGCGGTCGCCTTCCAGGACAAGCACGACGTCGCCCGGTCCTACGTGCGCTGCCTCAAGGTGCTGATGGCGGGCCGCGGCTACCCGATGGTCGCCTCCCACGACCCCCGGCTGGTCGACATCGCCGGTGCGCTGGCTGCCCGGCACAGCCGGCAGAAAGGCAGCTACGAGTACCAGATGCTCTATGGCATCCGGCCCGACGAGCAGCGCCGGCTGGCGAGTGCGGGCGAGCGGGTGCGGGTCTACGTGCCGTACGGCAACGAGTGGTACGGCTACCTGATGCGCCGGATGGCGGAACGACCGTCGAACGTCACGTTCTTCCTGCGATCGTTGGTGTCGCGGGGCTGACCCGCCCCGCCCGACCCGGCCGCGCCGGGCGACAAGGAGGTCCCTGCCGATGACCGTTGCCATTCTCGGAGCCGGTGTGATGGGGGAGACCCTCGCGTCCGGGCTGATCCGCGCCGGTCGCGCCCCCGCCGACCTGGTGCTCACGGAGCGGCGACCCGACCGTGCTCAGGAGCTGCGGGAGAAGTACGGCGTCGAGGTCGTCTCCAACCTCGAGGCCGCCAAGCGGGCGGAGACCCTGGTGGTGGTGGTCAAGCCGCAGGACATGACCCAGCTGCTGGACGAGATCGCCGACGAGGTCCGCGCCGGACAGCTGGTCATCTCGCTGGCGGCCGGCATCACCACCGGGCTGATCGAGTCGCGGCTGCCCGACGGCGTGGCGGTCGTCCGCGTCATGCCGAACACGCCGGCGCTGGTCGACGAGGGCATGGCCGCGATCGCCCCGGGCACCCACTGCGACGACGACCACCTCACCGAGGCCGAGCAGCTGCTGCGCTCGGTCGGTCGGGTCGTGCACGTTCCCGAGTACCAGCTCGACGCGGTGACCGCGATCAGCGGCTCCGGCCCGGCGTACCTGTTCTTCGTCGTCGAGGCGATGATCGAGGCCGGCGTGCACCTGGGCCTGCCCCGCACCACCGCCACCGAGCTGGTCGTGCAGACCGTGGTGGGCTCGGCCAAGATGCTGCGCGAGACCGGCGAGCACCCGATCGTGCTGCGCGAGCGGGTGACCTCGCCCGGCGGTACGACGGCCGCGGCGGTGCGCGAGCTCGAGGACCACAAGGTGCGGGCGGCGTTCATGACCGCGCTGGAGGCGGCCCGCGACCGCTCGCGCGCGCTGGCCGGCGGCCAGTCCGAGTAGAATCCCGGCGTTCTTCGCCGGCGCCGGCCATGCTGGTGCCATGAGCGCAGTGACGACACGCAGGACGGTCGACGCGCCCGCCGAGCGGGTGTGGGCCGTGGCCACCGACATCGGCGGCTGGGAGCGCACGATCAGCGGGATCAACCAGGTCGAGCTGCTGAGCGACGGCGACTTCGGCACGGGCACCCGCTGGCGGGAGACCCGCACCATGTTCGGCCGCGAGGCGACCGAGGAGATGTGGGTGACCGCGGTCGACCCCGGCCGGTCCTACACCGTCGAGGCCGAGAGCCACGGGGCGCACTACGTCTCCACGTTCACGTTCACCGCGACTACGCCGGAGCAGACCGAGGTGGCGCTGACCTTCGACGCGCAGCCGCAGGGCACGGTCGCGAAGGTGCTGGCCAAGGTCGCCGCCCCGGTGGCGCAGCGCTCGGTCGCCAAGGCCCTGCGGCAGGACCTCGACGACATCGCGGTCGCGGCGGAGCGTGCCTGAAACCCGATGAGTATCCTCGGCGCCCGTGACGCAGCGAGACCTCGACGTGGTGGTGTTCGGCGCCACCGGGGTGACCGGCCGCCGGGTAGCGGCCTACCTCGCCGACCGGAACGCCGTGACCGGAGCCCGCTGGGCGGCGGCCGGCCGTGAGGCCGCCAGGCTGCGCTGCGTCCTCGAGTACGACGGCGTGCAGGCTCCCGAGGTGCTCGTGGCCGACGTCTCCGACCCCGCCTCGCTGGCGGCGATGGCCTCGAGGACCGCGGTGGTGCTCAACCTCGTCGGCCCGTACACGGTGCACGGCCGCCCCGTGGTCGAGGCCTGCGTCGACGCCGGCACGCACTACGTCGACCTGACCGGCGAGATCCCGTTCGTGCGGCAGATGGTCGAGCAGGTGCACGACCGCGCCCGCGACACCGGCGTCAAGGTCGTGCAGGCCTGCGG
>JALZDI010000157.1 GCA_030862655.1 Actinomycetota bacterium
ATCCGGAACAGCGTCGCGACCTGGTCGTTGCGCGAGCGGCCCGCACGCAGCCGCCCGCCCAGCTCGGGCCCGAGCCGCTCGAGCAGGCCGCGCTCCAGCGCGCTGTGCACGTCCTCGTCGTCGTCCGCGGGGACGAACGCCCCGGAGGCCACGTCGTCCGCGAGCGCGTCGATGCCGGCCAGCAGCGACTTCAGGTCGCTCTCGGAGAGCAGCCCGGCACGCGACAGCACCCGAGCATGCGCGCGGGAGCCGGCCAGGTCGTACGGCGCGAGCCGCCAGTCGAAGTGCGTGGACCTCGACAGCGCGGCGAGCGCGTCCGACGGCCCGCCGGCGAAGCGGCCGCCCCACAGCCCGCCGCGCTGCTCCTGCTCACGCCGCTCAGGCTCGTCTGGCTGGTCCGGCTGCGTCATTCGCCAGCCAGGTGGTGGTCGCGCTTGGCCGCGATCTTGCTCGGCAGCCCCCACAGCTCGACGAAGCCCTTGGCCAGCGACTGGTCGAACGCGTCGCCCTCGTCGTAGGTGGCCAGGTTGAAGTCGTAGAGGCTGCCGGGGCTGCGCCGCCCGGTCGCCACCGCCTTGCCGCCGTGCAGGGTCATCCGGATGTCGCCGGAGACGTGCGCCTGCGAGCTGCGCACGAACGCGTCCAGGCTGCGCTTGAGCGGCGCGAACCAGAGGCCGTCGTACACGAGCTCGCCCCACCGCTGGTCCGCGGTGCGCTTGAAGCGTGCCAGGTCGCGCTCGACCGTGACGCTCTCCAGCTCCTGGTGGGCGGCGATCAGCACCATCGCGCCGGGCGCCTCGTAGACCTCCCGGCTCTTGATGCCGACCAGGCGGTCCTCGACCATGTCGAGCCGGCCGATGCCCTGCGCCCCGCCGCGCCGGTTCAGCTGCTGGATGGCCTGCAGCATCGTCACCGGGTGCCCGTCGATGGCCACCGGCGCGCCCTGCTCGAACGTGATCACCACCTCGTCGGCGTCGCGCGGCGTCGCCGGGTCGGCGGTGTAGTCGTAGAGGTCCTCGACCGGAGCGTTCCAGATGTCCTCGAGGAACCCGGTCTCGACCGCGCGGCCCCACACGTTCTGGTCGATCGAGTACGGCGACTTCTTCGTCACGTCGATCGGCAGCTGGTGCTCCTCGGCGTAGGCGATCGCCTTCTCCCGGGTCCAGGCGTAGTCGCGCACCGGCGCGATGACCTTGAGGTCGGGGGCCAGCGCGCCGACGCCGACCTCGAAGCGCACCTGGTCGTTGCCCTTGCCGGTGCAGCCGTGGCTGACCGTGGTGGCGCCGTGGTAGCGCGCGGCCTCGACCAGGTGCTGCACGATCAGCGGCCGCGACAGCGCCGAGACCAGCGGGTAGCGGTCCATGTAGAGCGCGTTCGCCTGCAGCGCGGGCAGGCAGAAGTCCTCGGCGAACTGGTCGCGCGCGTCGACGACGACGGCCTCGACCGCGCCGCAGGCCAGCGCCCGCTTGCGGATGGTCTCGAGGTCCTCACCACCCTGGCCGACGTCGACCGCGACCGCGACGACCTCGGCGCCGGTCTGGTCGGCCAGCCAGCCGATGGCCACGGAGGTGTCGAGCCCGCCGGAGTAGGCGAGGACGACCCGGTCTGTGCTGCTGCTCATGTCAACTCTCCTGCTGCTGCGTGGGTGCGGGTGCGGGTGCATGGTCGTCGGTGGTGCGCTGGTGCTCGGCCATCCGCAGGAAGCGCTGCGCCAGCGCGGCACCGCCCTGCGGGTCGCGGGCCACCAGCATCACGGTGTCGTCGCCGGCGATGGTGCCGAGCACCGCCGCCAGCTCGGTGTGGTCGATGGCGGAGGCGAAGAACTGCGCGGCTCCGGGCGGGGTACGCAGCACGACCAGGTTGGCCGACGCCTCGGCGGAGGTGAGCAGCTCGGCGCACAGCCGGGTGAGCCGGGCCTCTGCCGCGACCGACTCGACGCCGGGGCGGGGGCTGCGGTCGCCCCCCTCGGCGGGTACGGCGTACACCAGCCCTCCGGCCGGGTGCCGCACCTTGACCGCGTCGAGCTCGACCAGGTCGCGCGACAGCGTCGCCTGGGTGACCGCGACGCCGGCGTCGGCGAGCAGCGCCGCGAGCTCGGTCTGCGAGCGCACCGGATGCCGGCCGAGCAGCTCGACGACCAGGTGCTGGCGGGCGGACTTCGTGGCCGGGATCATCGCGGTCATCGGTGCTTCAGCTCCCCCAGCAGCCAGACCAGCAGCGCCTTCTGCGCGTGCAGCCGGTTCTCGGCCTCGTCCCAGACCACCGCGTGCGGGCCGTCGATGACCTCCGCGCTGATCTCCTTGCCGCGGTAGGCCGGCAGGCAGTGCAGCACGCGGACGTCGGCGCTGGCCTGCCGCAGCAGGTCTGTGGTCACGGCGTAGGGCACGAAGGGCTTCTCCCGCTCCGCCTTCTCGTCCTCCTGACCCATGGACACCCAGGTGTCGGTGGCCACGAAGTCGGCGCCCTTGACGGCCTCGGCGGGGTCGTCGGTGATGTCGACCGAGCCGCCGGTGTCGCGGGCGATCCCACCGGCGCGGTCGAGCACGGCGTCGTCGGGGCGGAACCCCCCCGGGCAGCCGATGCGGACGTGCATGCCCGCGGTCGCCCCGGCGAGCAGGTAGGAGTGGGCCATGTTGTTGGCGCCGTCGCCGACGTAGGCCAGGGTCACGCCGGCCGTCTCGCCGTGATGCTGGCGCACGGTGAGCAGGTCGGCGAGCAGCTGGCACGGGTGGAACTGGTCGGTGAGCGCGTTGACGACCGGCACGCCGGCGTACTGGGCCATCTCCTCGACCCGCGACTGGTCGTGGGTACGCCACACGATCACCGCGACCTGCCGGCCGAGCACCCGGGCGGTGTCGGCCACCGACTCACGCTCGCCGATCTGCGCGAGCCGGGCGTCGACCACCAGCGGGTGACCGCCGAGCTCGGCGATGCCGACGCTGAACGACACCTGGGTGCGCAGCGTGGGCTTGTCGAACAGCACGGCGACCGAGCGCGGCCCGGACAGCGGCTGCTCCGCGAACCGGTTGTGCCTCAGCCGCCCCGCCAGCCCGAGCACCGAGGCCTGCTCGTCCGGGCTGAGGTCGTCGTCGCGCAGGAAATGCCGTGTCATGGGCTCACCTCGTCGAGCAGGGCGGGCAGCGCCTGCAGCCAGTCGTCGGCCTGGTCGGCGCTCAGCACCAGCGGCGGCACCAGCCGCACCCGCGTCGGCGCGCAGTCGTTGACGATGAACCCGGCCGACTGGGCCGCCCGGGTCACCGGCTTGGCGAGCTCACCGGCGAGGTCGACACCCACCAGCAGCCCGGCGCCGTGCACGTCCGCGACGGCGGGGTGGGCGAGGGCGCGGGTGCCGTCCATCAGCCGGGCACCCACCGCGCGGGTGTTGGCGAGCAAGTCGTCGCGCTCGATCACCTCCAGCGTCGCCAGCGCCGCTGCCGCCGACACCGGATTGCCGCCGAACGTGGTGCCGTGGTTGCCGGGCGAGAACAGGGCGCCGGCGGAACCGACGGCGACCGTCGCGCCGATGGGGATGCCGCCGCCGAGGCCCTTGGCCAGCGTGACGACGTCGGGGACGACGTCCTCGGCCTGGTGGGCGAACCAGCGTCCGGTGCGGCCGACGCCGGACTGCACCTCGTCGAACCACAGCAGCGCACCGTGCTGCCGGGTGACCTCGCGGGCGGCGGTGAGGTAGCCCTCCGGCGGCACGACCGCGCCGGCCTCGCCCTGGACGGGCTCGAGGACCACCGCGGCGGTGTCGGTGTCGACGGCCGCGCGCAGCGCGTCGGGGTCGCCGTACTCGACGAGCTCGACGTCGCCGGGCAGCGGCGCGAACGGGTCGCGGTAGGCGGCCTTGGCGGTCAGTGCGAGCGCACCCATGGTGCGCCCGTGGAAGCCGCCGGTCGCGGCGACCATCTTGGTGCGGCCCGTACGGCGGGCCAGCTTGAACGCGGCCTCGTTGGCCTCGGCGCCGGAGTTGGACAGGAACACCCGTCCGTCGGCGCCGAGCAGCCACAGCAGCCGCTCGCACAGCTCGATCTGCGGCGGGGTGGTGAAGAAGTTCGAGACGTGGCCGAGCGCGGAAACCTGGCGCGTCACCGCCTCGACGAGGGCGGGGTGGGCGTGCCCGAGCGCGTTGACCGCGATGCCGGCCAGCAGGTCGAGATAGCGGTGGCCGTCGGCGTCCCACACGTAGCAGCCCTCGCCGCGCACCAGCGTGGTGCGCGGGACGCCGTAGGTGTTCATGTGCACGCCCGCGTAGCGGTCCTGCCACTGGGTGACCGAGCCGGCGGTCGAGATCGTGGTCATGCCGAGCCCTCCTCGGGGTCGGTGTCGGGCAGCACCATGGTGCCGATCCCCTCGTCGGTGAACACCTCGAGCAGCAGCGCGTGCGGCACCCGGCCGTCGAGCACGTGGGCCCGGGCGACCCCTCCGCGTACGGCGCGCAGACAGGCGTCCATCTTGGGGATCATGCCCGATGCCAGCTCCGGCAGCAGCGCGTCGAGCTCCTTGGCGCGGATCTCGCTGACCACCTCGTCGCTGGCCGGCCACTCGGCGTAGAGGCCCTCGACGTCGGTGAGCACCACCAGCTTCTCCGCGCCGAGCGCGACCGCGAGCGAGGACGCGGCGGTGTCGGCGTTGACGTTGTGCACCTGGCCGGAGGGGTCGGGCGCGACGCTGGAGACCACCGGGATGCGGCCGGCCTCGATCAGGTCGAGCACAGCCTCGGGGCGCACGTCGACCACGTCGCCGACCAGGCCGACATCGACGGTCTCGCCGTCGACCAGCGCGCCGGTGCGCTGAGCGGTGAACAGACCGCCGTCCTCGCCGGACAGCCCCACCGCGAGCGGGCCGTGCTGGTTGAGCAGCCCGACCAGCTCGCGGCCCACCTGTCCGACGAGCACCATCCGCACGACGTCCATGGTCTCGGCGGTGGTCACGCGAAGGCCGCCCTTGAACTCGCTGGCGATGTCCAGGCGCCGCAGCATCTGCGAGATCTGCGGCCCGCCGCCGTGCACCACGACGGGCCGCAGCCCGGCGTACCGCAGGAACACGATGTCCTTGGCGAACGCGCGGCGCAGGTCGTCGTCGACCATCGCGTTGCCGCCGTACTTGATCACGACCGTGCGGTCGTGCAGCCGCTCCAGCCAGGGCAGCGCCTCGGTGAGGGTGGCTGCCTTGGCGAGGGCGGCCTGCCGGTCGCGGGTCATCAGCGGTCCCAGTCTCTAGGTGGAGTAGGCGGAGTTCTCGTGCACATAGGCGTGGGTAAGGTCGTTGGTCCACACGGTCGCGGTGGACTCGCCGGCCTTGAGGTCGACGGTCACGTCGACCCAGCGG
>JALZDI010000158.1 GCA_030862655.1 Actinomycetota bacterium
CACCACCTCCGGACCGGCCAGGATGTTGCCCTGGATCGCGACCCCGTCCTCACTGACCCCGCCGGCCCAGTCGTGGCAGCGCATCCCGCTGAACGTGGCCGCGGTGCCGCCCGCGTCGACCACGCCGACCTGGCGGTGGTCGCGGCCGTCGTCGTCGGCGAGCAGTCGCTGCACGGTCTGCTCGGCGTCGGCGCCCTCGGCCAGCAGCCGCAGGCCGTGCGACTTGTACGACGTGTTCGCGTAGGCCTGCGTCGCCACGGCGCCCACTCCCGCCCGGGCCGCGGGCACCGCGGCGCCAACGCCGAGGAACTTCGACGCGACGGCCACGCCCCACGCCTGCCCGTCGTACGCGACGATCGAGAAGGTCATATCTGCACGCTAATCCCCCGGAGCGAGCACGCGTGGCGCGCTGTGCTTGCCCCGAACGCGCGTCTGGCACCCGGAACGCGCCATCGCGACGGGGCGCGGCACCCGGAACGCGCCATGCGACGCGCAGGCCGGACGTCGTTAGGGTGAGGGCCGAAGCGGAACGCATGCAGAGAACCGAGAGAGAGGAAGCGCCGGATGAGAGTCGGAGTGCTGACCGGAGGCGGCGACTGCCCCGGACTGAACGCCGTGATCCGGGCCGTGGTGCGCAAGGGCACCAAGGAGTACGACTACGACTTCCTCGGCTTCCGCGACGGCTGGCGCGGGCCGTTGGAGAACGAGACCCGCGAGCTCGGCGTACCCCAGGTGCGCGGCATCCTGCCCCGCGGCGGCACCATCCTCGGCTCCTCGCGCACCAACCCGTTCAAGATCGACAACGGCGTCGAGCGCATCAAGGACAACCTGAAGAGCAACGACGTCGACGCGCTGGTCGCGATCGGCGGCGAGGACACCCTCGGCGTGGCGACCAGGCTCGCCGACATGGGCGTCAACGTGGTCGGGGTGCCCAAGACCATCGACAACGACCTCAACGCCACCGACTTCACCTTCGGCTTCGACACCGCGGTCAACATCGCCATGGAGGCGATCGACCGGCTGCACACCACCGCCGAGTCCCACCACCGCGCGGTGATCGTCGAGGTGATGGGCCGGCACGCGGGCTGGATCGCCCTGCACTGCGGGCTCGCCGGCGGAGCCAACATCGTGCTGATCCCCGAGCAGCCGTTCGACATCGACCAGGTGTGTGAGCTGGTGGAGAGCCGCTTCCGCACCAACTACTCGCCGATCGTCGTGGTCGCGGAGGGGGCCACCCCCAAGGAGGGCACGATGAGCCTGCAGACGGGGGACAAGGACGCGTTCGGCCACGTCCGGCTCGGCGGCATCGGCGACCGCCTCGCCAAGGAGATCGAGGAGCGCACCGGCAAGGAGTCGCGCGCCGTGGTGCTCGGCCACATCCAGCGCGGCGGCACGCCCACGGCGTTCGACCGCTGGCTGGCCACCCGCTTCGGGCTGCACGCGATCGAGGCGATACACGACGGCGACTACGGCACGATGATGGCGCTGCGCGGCACCGACATCGTGCGGGTGCCGCTGATCGAGGGCACCGGCGAGCTGAAGACGGTCCGGCCCGAGCTGTACGCCGAGGCGGAGGTCTTCTTCGGGTGACGGGTTCCGCTGCTCCGACAGAGCCGCGCTTCCGGCGTGCCGCGCTGATCGTCAACACCGGGTCACGCACCGGCAAGGCCGCCTTCGACGAGGCGCGCGACCGGCTGACCACGCTCGGCGTACCGCTGGCCGACACGTTCCCGCTCAGCGACGCCGCACGGCTGCCCGAGACCGTGCACGCCGCGGTGCAGGACGGCTGCGACCTGGTCGTGCTCGGCGGCGGTGACGGCACGGTGAGCGCGGCCGTCGACCACCTGACCGGCCACGACGTCGCGCTCGGCGTGCTGCCGCTGGGTACGGCGAACGACTTCGCCCGCACGCTGCAGATCCCCGCCGACCTGGAGCAGGCGTGCCACACCGTCGCCCACGGCAAGGTGGTCGACGTCGACCTCGGCCTCGTCGAGGACAACTACTTCGTCAACGTCGCCTCGGTTGGGCTGTCCGTCGCCGTCACCGAGGCGCTGTCGCCGAAGCTGAAGGCGCGGGTGGGCCCGCTGGCCTACCCCGTCGCCACCCTCAAGGCCTACCGGCGGCACCGGCCGTTCGCTGCCGCGCTGGAGTTCCCCGACGGCGACCACGAGCCGGTGCAGCTCGACGGGCTGCTGCAGGTGGCGGTGGGAAACGGCCGGCACTACGGCGGGGGCGGCGTGGTCGCGCCCGAGGCCGGCATCGACGACCACGCCCTCGACGTCTACGCGATCCGGCAGGGTCGGCTCCGTGACCACGTCAGCATCGCGCGGGCGTTCAAGACCGGCACGTTCGTCGAGCACGCCAACGTCACGCATCTGACCACGCGCCGGCTGCGGATGCGCACCGACCCCCAGCAGCACGTCAACGTCGACGGGGAGGTCGTCGCGGTCACGCCCCAGGAGTTCTCGATCGCGCGCAACGCGCTCGACGTACTCGTTCCGCAGGACTCCAGCGCCGCCCGGCAGGGCTAGCGCGCCGATCCTCGCGGAGTCCACCAGGTGGACGGGCCATCCGAACGCGTGGTGGCACGGTCTAGTCTGTGCGCGTGACCTGCTGGCGCGTCTTCGCCTACTACCGTCCCGGGGCCTCCGGGTCGGCGCCCTGACGCGTCAGCCACCGACCAGCAAGCCCCGGCCGTCGCCGGGGCTTTTTTCATCACCACGTGGATGACCACGTGCACGACGAGCGAGGGCGAGGACGCGATGAGCAGCATGGTGGGCGACCCGGTCGGGGCATGGGAGCGGGCCGAACGGGCGCCGTACCCTGGGGAGGTGACCTTCCCCGACCTCGACACGCTGCGTGCGCTGCCCGCGGCCCAGCAGCCGCACTGGCCCGACCAGGGCGTCCTCGACGAGACCATCACCCAGCTGCGGTCGATGCCGCCGCTGGTGTTCGCCGGTGAGTGTGACGAGCTCAAGCACAAGCTCGCCGCGGTCGCGCAGGGCAAGGCCTTCCTGCTGCAGGGCGGTGACTGCGCCGAGACGCTGGCCGGCGCGACCGCCGACAACGTCCGCAACAAGCTGCGGGTGCTGCTACAGCAGGCGGTCGTGCTGACCTACGCCGCCTCGGTGCCGGTGGTCAAGGTGGGCCGGATCGCCGGGCAGTACGCCAAGCCGCGCTCCAACGACATCGAGGTCCGCGACGGCGTGGAGCTGCCGGCCTACCGCGGCGACGCGGTGAACGGGTTCGAGTTCACCGCCGAGGAGCGGACCCCCGACCCGCGGCGGCTGCTGCGGGTCTACAGCGCGTCGGCGGCCACGCTGAACCTGTGCCGGGCCTTCGTCACCGGCGGCTACGCCGACCTGCACCAGATGCACGCCTGGAACACCGACTTCGTCCGCTCCAGCCCGGTCGGGCAGCGCTACGAGGCGCTCGCGGCGGAGATCGACCGGGCGCTGGCGTTCATGGTGGCCTGCGGGGCCGACCCGCAGGAGTTCCACACCGTCGACTTCCACTCCAGCCACGAGGCGCTGATCCTCGAGTACGAGCACGCGATGACGCGGATCGACTCGCGCACCGGCACGCCGTACAACACCTCCGGGCACTTCCTGTGGGTCGGCGAGCGCACCCGTCAGCTCGACGGCGCGCACGTGGAGATGCTGTCCAAGGTCCGCAACCCGATCGGGGTCAAGCTCGGGCCCAGGACGACGCCGGAGCAGGCGATCGAGCTGGCCGAGCGGCTCGACCCGGAGCGTGAGCCGGGCCGGCTGACCTTCATCACCCGGATGGGCGCGGGAAGGGTCCGTGACGTGCTGCCGCACCTGATCGAGAAGGTCACCGCACAGGGGATCGAGGTCGCGTGGGTGTGCGACCCGATGCACGGCAACACGTGGGAGACCTCGACCGGCTACAAGACCCGGCGCTTCGACGACGTCATCGACGAGGTGCGCGGCTTCTTCGAGGTGCACCGCGCGTTGGGCACGTGGCCGGGTGGGCTGCAC
Organism: Actinomycetota bacterium; assembly: GCA_030862655.1. The sequence goes on from JALZDI010000158.1 coordinate 4,002, forward strand.
GTCGAGTACACCGGCGACGACGTCACCGAGTGTGTCGGCGGGGGAGAGGCGCTGGCCGAGGCCGACCTGGTGCACCGCTACGAGACCGTGTGCGACCCGCGGCTGAACCGGGTGCAGTCACTGGACCTGGCCTTCGAGGTCGCGGAGATGCTCGGCACCCGCACCTGAGGGCTTCCCGAGGCGTAACGTCCGGCGCAGCGAGCGCTATGACGCACGGTACGGCGGACGCAACGAGGACGGCCTCACTCCGAGGGCATCAGGATCCACAGCACGATGTAGGCGAGGAACTGCGGTCCGGGCAGGATGCAGCTGACCACGAACAGCAGCCGCATCGTCGTCGCGGACATCCCGAACCGGCGGGCGAGGCCGGAACAGACGCCGGCGATCATGCGCTCACGGGGGCGGACCAGGGCTGTGGACATCGGTGCTTCCCTTCAGGTGGCGGACACCTCCCAGCATGGGACGGATGGCCGCGCAACACACGCCCGCGACGCGAAGATCGGGGACGAGTCGGGGACATCCCGGACCGGCGCGGGCTGGGACGTCCGCCGGAACGCGCGCTATGGCGCACCACACGGCGGACACGACGAGGCGGGGCGGCCGCGTAAGGTGACCGCGTGATCGACCTGCGCAGCGACACCGTCACCCGGCCGACCGAGGCGATGCGCGCCGCGATGGTGGCCGCCGACGTCGGCGACGACGTGTACGGCGAGGACCCGACCGTGCGCCTGCTCGAGGAACGGGTCGCCGACCTGTTCGGCCACGAGGCGGCGCTGTTCACCGTGACCGGGTCACTGGCGAACCTGCTCGCCGTACGCGCGGTCGTGCCGGTCGGCACCGAGGTGCTGTGCGAGGCGCAGGCGCACATCGCCCGCGCCGAGATGGGCGCGCACGCGGCCCTGGCCGGTACGACGATGCGCACCTGGACCGGCCCCGGCGTCGACATCGACGCGATCGCCGCCATGGTCGCCCCGGACGTCGGCGCGTTCCTGGTGCACACCGCTGCGCTGTCGGTGGAGAACACCCACAACTTCGGGGGCGGCGCGGTGCTGCCGATCGAGGACCTGCGTGCGGTCCGCGAACTCGCCGACCGTGCCGGGCTCGCGGTACACCTCGACGGGGCGCGCATCTGGAACGCACACGTGGCGACCGGCACCCCGCTGCGCGACTACGGGTCGGTGGCCGACGTGCTGATGGTCAGCCTGTCCAAGGGGCTGGGCGCGCCGGTCGGGTCGCTGCTGGTCGGTGGCGCGGACACCGTCGCCGAGGCGCGCACCTGGCGCAAACGGCTCGGCGGCGGATGGCGGCAGGCCGGCCTGCTC
>JALZDI010000159.1 GCA_030862655.1 Actinomycetota bacterium
GCTGGCGGTGATGCCGCCCGTCCAGCGGGTGTCGTTGGCCGGGTCGAACATGAACGCGGCCACCTCGTGACGCGGTCGCCGGATCACGACGCTCGGTCGTACGTCCACGGCCATGGTGTGCTCTCCTGTCGGGTCAGGCCTCATGCGAGGGTACGGCCGGAGAAGGCGACCAGGCGGTCCATCACCGGGGCGTCGGCGCCGACCTCGACGGTCTCGGCGAACGACCCGCCCGCGCGAAGCTGCCGGGAGATCGTCTGTTCGGCCAGCTCGAGCACGTAGCCGGTCAGCGCCTCGGACGCGGGCACCTTCTGGCCGGTCGCGGCCGCGAGGTCCCAGGCGTGGACGAGCAGCTCGATGGACAGGATGCCGGCGGCGAACGTGGCCGGCATCTCGCTGTCGCCGCCCTTGACCGTGCCCTCCAGGCCCCGTCGCTGCCACGCCTCGAGCGTCTGTTGGGCCACGAACGCCAGCCGCGACTCGGCGTCGCCGGACGACGCCCGGTCGACCTCGCCACCCGCCATCGAGCCGAGCTTGACCAGCGAGCCCTCCAGATGGTCGAGGAGCTCGGCGACGGTGAACTCGGTGCAGGGCGTCCGCCGGTCGCGGTCGGCCTCGGTGACGCCGCGCAGCACGTGCTGGCACACGGCCAAGGTGGCGTCCGCCGAGGTCAGCTGGTTGAGCTCGGCGGGTACGGCGGCCCACTCGTCTGGCCCGGCGTCGCCGGTGACGGCGGCCCGCTGCAGGCGCTCGAGGAAGTGCTCCCAGCCCTCGGCGTGACTGGTGGCCTGCTCCTCGGTGAGGCCCTCGTGCACCAGCCGCACCAGGGTCCCGCCGTCCGCGGGCTCGAGCGTCACCGTCACCGTGGAGGCGTCGGGGCCGAGGTCGGGGGCACCATCCCAGCCCCACCCGAACACCACGCGGCGACCGGGCTCGACCTCGCGGTAGGTGCCGGCAGCGACGTGCCCGGGCACCACGGTCCAGCGGTACTCGCCTCCGGCACGCAGGTCGACGCGTGCACTCACGGTCTGCCAGCGGCGGAGCCGGTCGGGGTCGGTGATGAGCGCGAACGCCTCGTCGGCGGACACGGGGAGGACGGCGGTCTTCTCAACTGACATGAGGTTCTCCTGGGGGTGTGGAGGTGGGTCGGTGCGCGTGCTCGGCGAGGTCTGCCGCGTCCGCGACGAGCTGGTCGAGCTCGGTGGTCCAGAACCGGTCGATCTCCGCGCGCAGCGCGGCCATGCCGGCCGGTACCACCTGGTAGAAGCGCTGCCGCCCCTGCTTGCGGTTGGTGACCAGGCCGACCTCGGCGAGCACGGCGAGGTGCTGGGAGATCGCCGAGCGCGTCACCGAGAAGTGGCCGGCGAGCTCGTTGACGGTGTGCGGGCCCGTCGCCAGCAGCTGCAGCAGCCGACGCCGGTTCGGCTCGGCTGCGGCGGAGAGGACGTCGGGCACGGCATATACGTTAGCCGTCACTAACCTATTGCGCAACTCCTGCGGCTCAGCCGGCCAGCAGCTGCCAGACCGCCACCGCCCCGACAGCGACGATCACCCCGCGCAGGATGAGCGGGGGCAGGCGGCGGCCAACCCCGGCGCCGATCTGGCCGCCGACGATGCCGCCGGCCGCGATGAGGCCCGCCACGACCCAGTCCACCTCGGCCACCAGCACGAACAGCAGCGCGGCGACGGCGTTGACCAGCAGCGCGAGCACGTTCTTGGCGGCGTTGACGCGCTGCATCGTCTCGTCGAGGCCGATGCCGAGGATGGCGACCAGGAGCACGCCCTGGGCAGCGCCGAAGTAGCCGCCGTAGATGCCGGCCAGGAAGACCAGCGCCCACACCCACACCGACCCGTGGGCGGGCGCGTCGTGCCGGGCGGCGACCTTGGACGCCACCCACGGCTGTACGGCGACCAGCACACAGCCGAGGCCGATCAGCACGGGCACGATCGCGTCGAAGGCGCTCGCCGGCAGCACCAGCAGCAGCACCCCGCCCAGCACGCCGCCGAGCAGCGAGCCCACCCCCAGCCGCAGCAGGCGCGACAGCTGGCCGGTCAGCTCACGGCGGTAGCCGATCGCCCCGGACAGCGACGCCGGCACCAGCCCGACCGTGTTGGAGACGTTGGCCAGCACCGGCGGGTAGCCCACCGCCAGCAGGGTCGGGAACGTGATCAGCGTCCCCGACCCCACGATGGTATTGATGGTGCCGGCCGCCATCCCGGCGCCGAGCACCGCGACGGCCTCGAACCAGCTCACTGCCCGGGCGGCTCCTCACCGGTCTCGGGCGGCTGCGGCTGCCCGGTCACGGGCGGCTGCGGCTGCCCGGTCACGGGCGGCTGCTTGCTCCCGCCCCCCATCGACGCCTGCTGCGCGGAGGCGATCGCGGCCTCGACGGCGTCGTGCGCGGACGACAGCGACCCGCTGGTGCCGGCGTTGCTGAGCGCCTCGGTGTTCGGCGGTGGCGCGCCGAGGCTGACCCGCTTGCGCGGGCCCTCGGTCTCCCGCGGGATGCCCTGGGCCGAGCCGATCGCCGACCCGAGCCCCTCCAGCGCGCGGCCGATCTCGCTCGGGACCACCCACACCTTGTTCGCGTCGCCCTCGGCGATCTTCGGCAGCATCTGCAGGTACTGGTAGGCCAGCAGAGACTGGTCCGGCTGGCCGTCGTGGATGGCCTGGAACACGGTCTGGATCGCCTGGCCCTCACCCTGGGCGCGCAGGATCTGCGCCTCCCGCTCGGCCTGGGCTCGCAGGATCTGCGCCTCCCGCTCCCCCTCGGCGGTCAGGATCGCCGACTGCTTGTTGCCCTCGGCGGTGAGGATCGCGGCCTGCCTCGACCCCTCGGCGGTGAGGATGACGGCCCGTTTCTCGCGGTCCGCGCGCATCTGCTTCTCCATCGAGTCCTTGATCGACGGAGGCGGGTCGATGCCCTTCAGCTCGACCCGGTTGACGCGGATGCCCCACTTGCCGGTGGCCTCGTCGAGCACGCCGCGCAGCGCGCGGTTGATCTCCTCGCGGCTGGTCAGCGTCTGCTCGAGGTCCATGCCACCGATGATGTTGCGCAGCGTGGTCATGGTGAGCTGTTCGATCGCCTGGATGTAGTTGGCGATCTCGTAGGTCGCGGCCACCGGGTTGGTCACCTGGAAGTAGATCACGGTGTCGATGGAGACCACGAGGTTGTCCTCGGTGATCACCGGCTGCGGCGGGAACGACACGACCTGCTCGCGCAGGTCCACCATGTAGCGCACCCGGTCGACGTACGGCGTGATCACGTTGAGCCCCGGGGTCAACGTGGTGCGGTACTTGCCGAACCGCTCGATCACCCCCGCTCGCGCCTGCGGGATGATGCGCACAGCTTTCATCAGCGTGACGACAACAACCAGACCGAGCAGCAACAGCGGTATCAGCACGGCGAGACTCTCCACGGCCCCCTCCATTCCTAGTCGGGCCACTCGGGTCGCGAGCGGCTACAGCTCCGGTGTCTCCACCGGGTACACCAGGGCGGTGGCCCCCTTGATCTCGAAGACGTCGACGGTCGAGCCGGGCGGGATCGTGATCGAGTCGTCGTAGGGCCGCGCGGTCCAGACCTCACCGGCCAGCTTGATCTGCCCGCCGTGCGCGGTGACCTCCTCGGTGACCAGCGCGCTGCGGCCCACCAGCGCCGCGTGCCCGGTGGTGAGCTCCGGTCCGTGGTGCAGCCGGCGTACGACGTTCGGGCGCACGAACACCAGTGTGCCCATCGCCACCACCACGGCGACGAGGACCTGCAGTGGCACGTCCGCCCCGAGGAGGTCGGCGGCGCCTCCGCCGGCCAGCCCGAGCGCGAGCATCACCAGCACGAAGTCCATGCTCAGCATCTCGGCGACCGCGAGCAGCGCGGCCGCGCCGAACCATGCGGCCCACGCGTGCGCCCCCAGCCACTCCATGGCTCGAGCCTATCCGGTCACATCACCCGGTGCGCGGGAAAGCGTCGGCGGGCGTGCCAGCGGCCGTCGGACTCCTTCAGCTCCAGGTGCATCGCGAACGTGTCCGACAGGGTTGTCTCGGTCAGCGTCGTCTCCAGCGGGCCGGCCGCGACCACGGCGCCCGCGCGCATCAGCATCACGTGGGTGAAGCCCGGCGGGATCTCCTCGACGTGGTGCGAGACCAGCACCATCGCCGGCGAGGTCTCCTCGTAGGCCAGCACCGACAGCGTGTCCACCAGGTCCTCGCGTCCGCCCAGGTCGAGGCCCGCCGCGGGCTCGTCGAGCAGCAGCAGCTCGGGGTCGGCCATCAGCGCACGGGCGATCTGGACGCGCTTGCGCTCTCCCTCGCTCAGCGTGCCGAACGTGCGGTCGGCGAGGTGGCCGACGCCGACCTCCTGCAGGAGCCCGATGGCCCGCTCGTGGTCGAGCTCGTCGTACGCCTCGCGCCAGCGGCCGAGCACCGCGTAGGAGGCGGACACGACCACGTCGTGCACCCGCTCCGCGCGCGGGATCCGGTCGGCGACCGCGGCGCTGGTCAGCCCGATCCGGGGCCGCAGCTCGAAGACGTCGGTGGCGCCGAGGACCTCGTCGAGCACACCGACCACCCCCGACGTCGGGTGCAGCTGTGCGCCGACGAGCTGCAGCAGGGTGGTCTTGCCGGCCCCGTTCGGGCCGAGAACGACCCAGCGCTCGTCCTCCTCCACGACCCAGCTCACGCGGTCCAGCAGCGCCTGTCCGCCCCGCACCACGGTGGCCTCTGCGAGCTCGATAACGCCGGCCATCACACTCCCATGACTGCCTGGACTCCCCTGGTGTCCGGTCTCGGCGCCAACCTACCGCCCTAGGCTTGCGCGGGTGCTCGACCTGTCCCCCGCCCCGCGGTTCGCGTGCTGGTTCACCGCCTACGTCGGCGGTCGCACCAGCTACGACGACGCGCTGCACGGCATCATCGGCGACGACACCGCGCATCACGTGGTCGGTCTGGCCGACGACGGCGCGGCGACGCCGCTGGCGCTGGCGATGGGCCGGCTGCGGGCGGCGGGCGTCGACCACGTCGCGGTCGCGCTACCCGCCGCGGGAGACCCGGTCGGGCTCGCCGGGCCGGCGGAGTTCAACGCCGAGGCCGTGGAGGCAGGCGAGGCGGTGCTGCTGGGGCTGCTCGACGGCGCCGGCCTCGGGCTGGTGCCGGTCGTGGTCGGAGAAGGCGTTTTCTGGCGGGTGCACACCGCCGCGGTACCGCCGCCGCCGGACGTGGGCGAGGCCGACCGGGGCCTGCGCTCCGCGCTGAGAGAGACCGCGGACGCGCTCGCGGCGCTCGACGTGGCCCGGTGGAGCCCCGACCTGGCCGACGCACTGCTCGAC